>JBDRSI010000340.1:0-8911 GCA_043825055.1 Verrucomicrobiota bacterium | reverse complement strand
TCGGACTAATCTGACTGCTTTCTCCGTGAAGTAGATATAGAGATCATATTTCCCACCAAAAGCGTCATAGTGGTTTGAAAAATACCGCTTTTCTGCTTCATCGAATGTCTCGCGACCAAGCACATACGGCGGATTGCCGATGACGGCGTCAAATCCACCAACCTTGAATATTTCCGCAAATTCAGCTTGCCAGTCAAAGGCGTTGATGCGGTACATTTCATCTTCGCCGAAAAGTTCGCCCTGGCGGTCTTTATAGAAATCCGGCCCGATCAATGAATTGCCGCATTTGATATTACTGCCCAAGTCCGGCAGGGCGCGCTGATGAAAAAGCTCAAATTGCTTTGTGATCGTTTCCTGCGATTCGCCCTCCAGCACCTTCAGGAGCAGGGAAAGCTTCGTAACCTCAACTGCCTGTGAGTCAATGTCCACGCCGTAAATATTGTTCAGCAGGATGCGTTTGCGTTCGGCGGTGGTCAGTCTCCAGCCGCTCTTGTGATGCTGATATAGTTTCGGTTCCCTGCCTTTTGCCCACTTTTCCGGCTCCTTCATATATTGCACAAGATGCCAATCAAGCAATAACTGATACGCACCGAGCAGGAATGAGCCGGAGCCGCAGGCTGGGTCCAGGATTTTCAGCTTGGCTACATCCTTCAGCGTTGCGTTTCTTGGCGACTTTGTGCCTTTGTGTGAGATAATATCTTCCAGTAATTTTCCGACCGTATTCTTGACGATGTAATCCACAATATAAGTCGGCGTGTAATAGACCCCGCCTGCCTTGCGGACTTCGGGTTTGTCCTCCACTTTCGCCTGATGGCCTGCCGTCAGTCGAATCACTTTGCCAAGGAAGCGTTCATAAACCTGGCCGAGGATGTCGGCAGGCAGGACTGAAAACTCATAAGGACTTTCCGGATAGTAGAGATTGCCGACAATATCTTTCAAAACCGTGTCGTCTATTTTAAGGGACAGGGTTAGTTCGTCCGGCGCTTCCGGCCGATCCTTTTCGCGCTGGAAATGGAACAGGCCGGAGTTGTAGCGTTCGTTCGCCCGCTGGAAAAATTCGCACAGCCGGGGATAAACCCTCTCGCCGTTGCGGAGCGTCATCAGCCGTCCGTAAGGCTCAATTCCCCGGTCCTCGCAGATGCGCAGGAAGATGATGCGGTCAATGATGCGCTGAACGGAAAAATTCAATTCTCGTTGCGAAAGCTTTTCATTGCGCATGGCAATGTTGCGGGCCAGCATATCGCGCCAGCGTTCGATTTCCTCCAGGAACGCGTCGTCAACACTCGCCGTGCCTTTTTTGCCCTTGGTGCCTTCGGCATATTTATCGAATGAACCTTTCAGGACGGCGTCGCGCGAAAATATGGCGGAGAACTCATCCCATTTTTCGGCGAATTGGTTGCTGGTGAAATACATCAGGCGGCTGATGGCGGAAGAGTCGTTCTTATTCGGCTTGGCGCGGCAGTCATAGACGGCCACTTCATCAAAATCGGTCAGGATGCTTAAGGGCAGACGGGCCGACCATGCGTAGCGGCGGAGCTGGTAGGCGGGGTGAACGTCATCCTTGATGTTGACGGATGGTTTTTTGCACTCGACGAAGAATTTGCGTGTTCCGCCGATCCGGAAGCACAAATCCGGGGCTTCAGTGGCGCCGCCGATTTTAATGGCATCCTCGTGGATGACGTCCTTGTAAGCCTCGGCATAGCCCTGCTCGTTGTGGATATCCCAGCCCAGGGCTTTGAAAAGCGGGTCAATGAACTCGGCGCGGATTTGGGCCTCATTATATTTACCGGACTGGTAAGCCTCGCGTTGCGCGTCAAACCGCTCAACCAACTTCAATATTTCCTGTGGAACGGGCATATTGCTGACTTTCATTTCACGATTTCAGTATATTATAGAGGAAAGCGAGGCCGGATCATTGCTTCTTTGCCCCCCCCCCGACTCTCCCCGACTTTTCGTCTCAATGATATATCGCCAGGTGATATATCATCCCGCCATGGATGATATTCACAGCAAGTTGCTTTATGCGGGCATTGGGATGGCATCTGGGGCACAACTCGTTTTTCTGCAAATGGATCAATAGGCATCCAGATGTCCAAGGCTCGACCTGCGATAATTAAGCCTTGTCAGCCAGGTTTGACCTCCGTAGCGGCTTCGCGTAGGACGGGCAGCAAATAGAAACGGAAGGCCGTGACTTGTCCATGCCGGCGGTGTTCATTTTGGATGAGAATGATTGTGATTTGCAATGATTTCCGGTTGTCGTTCCGATTTGACCTTCCGCCGGAACAGGTATATCATTGAATTTCAAGAATGCATTTGGTCGGCAGGAGAATCTACCTCCTGAAAATACGTTTTTCGACAGGATCTTTCGGCATTAAACAACTCAACAAAAAGGAGATGGCATGAAGGTATTGATGACCGTGTTTGTGGTTCTTCTTAGTGTGCCGGGTTTGTGTCTGTTTGCTGGCGCACAGTCTGGACAACTGGAGGATTCGTCGGCTCACGACCTGCTAATCAAGAGTGAGGTCGAAACTGCGGTCAGCATGCTTCAGGCAATCTTTGCAAAACATCAACAGGGGCAAATGACCCTTGCGAAGGCAAAAGAGCTTGGCGCCGACCTTCTACGGGAACTTAGGTTCGGTACCGAAGGATATTTCTGGGCCGATACGATGGAAGGCGTCAATGTGGTTCTGTACGGCCGAAAGGATGTGGAGGGAAGGAATCGGCTTGAGGACAAGGACCCCAAGGGCACGTTCTACGTTAAGGAATTTCTGGCAAAAGGCAAAGCCGGTGGCGGGTATGTCGAGTACTTGTTTTCGAAGAAGGGACAAACCACAACGCAACCCAAGAAATCATACGTGCTCCTGTTTAAACCATTCGGATGGGTTGTTGGTTGCGGATACTATCGCTGAAAAGCAGGGGCGACCAAAGGTCACTCCTACGAATAGCGCATAAGCCTGTTTCCGAGTCGGCGCGCGCGGCATTACGTCCAGTTGCTCATCCCGCGACGTCGTCAGCGGCAGGACGGGCACGTGACCGGCGCCGACAATTTTGGGGCGCGTGTTATGTTACACCCATCTGAAACAGGGGGTTGCCAGCGGAATCGCTGGTCGAGACGTTACCCCGATTTCCCCGACTTATCGTCTTGATGATATATCGCCAGATGATATATCATGGCGCCATGGATGATATTCACAGCAAGTTGCTTTACGGGTCTCTCGAAATGCTGGTGCTGGCCGTCTTGGCCAAGGAGCCGCTGCATGGCTATGCACTCAAGTGGACCTTGGCCGAGAAGTCAAAATATTACATCCAGCCCGGGTTCGGGCGGCTTTATCCATTGCTGGCTACTTTGGAACGCCGGGGATTGATTGCCGGCAGTATCGAATCGGCCGGTCGCTCCCGCGTTCGGAAAGTGTATGCCATAACCTCCCGCGGTAGAACACGATTGGAGTTTCTAATCCGACAATGGAACGGATTTCAATCAGCGGTCAACACGTTCCTTAGGCTTTCCGATTGATCTATCAAGCAATCCATAGGCGCCAGTACATTGATATATCACCAGAAGATATATCAGCGAATTACTTCTCTACTTTTGTTGTCAGAATGGATTGATTTCCAGAGGCGCACAGTCTACAACCTGCAGTCTTCCACCGAAGGCGGATTCGCCTCACGCCGTCGCTAAAGCTATGGCGGGCAAGCTGGCGGAAAATTCCTATGCATTAAATCCGCTTTTCAAGGGCTTTTTTCCGCTTTCCATGCCTGGCGCTCCTCCGTATCAACGGCGTAATATTTACCCATGCCATAGGGAAAGTCGTGGGGCTTGTAATTCTTCAGCCAGGCGTGGGTCAGCGCGTAGGAGAGCGGGTGCTGTTCAAAAATCCAGGGGCAGTCCTCAACAACCATTGCCGCCATCTGACGATAGAGCGCGGTGCGTTCCGGCGACTCCGGCAGGACCCGCACCTTTTCATACAACGCGTCAAACTCCTTGTTGCGGTAATTGCTGTGGTTGGGGCCTGGCGAGCTGTTAGGGCCGTAGAAGAGCTGGAGAAAGTTTTCGGCATCGGGATAATCCGCGACCCAGCCCAGGCGGAACAACTGCGCCTGGCGCCGCTCGATCCGTTCCAGGAAAGCCGGCCAGTTGTTATAAACCGGCACAATCAACACGCCGATTTGCCCCATGAAATCGGCAAATAATTCCACGGCGGCGCGCACTTCGGGATCGTTGGCATTGCCCAGGTCAATGGTCAGCTTGAGCCGCCGTCCGGTTTGGGGATCCTTGCCGTCGGGATAGCCCGCTTCCGCGAGCAGGCTTCGGGCACGGGTCAGGTTGAAGGGATACGGCGTGCGCTGGTCTTCGAATCCGGCGATGCCGGGCGGAATGGGGCCCTTGGCACGGATGACGCGGTCATTATAGAACCGAACATAGGTTTCCGTGTTGAAGGCGCAGGTCAACGCCTGGCGCAGGCGCTTGTTCGGGCCCACGACGGGATCATCCAGGTTGAACCCAATGTAATAGGTTTCCATGACCGGGGCGGCGAACATACGAATACCCTTGGCGGCCAGATCGCGATTCAAGGCCTTTTCGGCAGAGATCACGGCATTCCAATTGTCGCGCGAAATGCCTGACATTTCAAACTGGCCCTTGAGGAACATAAACCAGGTCGTCGAGGAATCACTGATCACGTACTGGACAATGCGATCCACGAAGGGAACCGGCTTGCCGGCATCGGCCAGCAGGCCCAACTCCGCATCACCCGGCGAGCCCTCGGCCGGGTACCGCTCGACGCGGCCCGTCTGCGCCCACTTGGGATTGCGCGCGTATTCCAGCCGGTAATTCTTTTTCCACGACTTCAGCACATAAGGTCCTGTGCCCACCGGATGGTTGACAAAGTCCGCGCCGTAAAAATCCACCGCCTCGCGCGGCACGGCAAACGTGTAATGCATGGTCATGATCCAGAGCAGTTGCGGATAAGGCCGTTTAAGCCGGATTTGGAAGGTATAGTCGTCCAGCGCGCTTAAGCCTTCCACCGGGCGACGGTAATCGGTTGGCTTGTCGCCGGCAGAAGCGGCGCGGAATTCATCTAACCCCACAATCCGGTCGTTAAATGCCCAGAACCCCGTCGAGCCGGTCTTGAGATCTGCGACCCGTTTGATGGAATAGACAAAATCAGCGGCAGTCAATTCGCGACCGTGGCCCTGCGTGGCAGTGAAGCAGGGATCGTCCTGAAAATAAATGCCGCGGCGAACGGAAAAAGTATAGGTGAGAGTATCCGGTGAAACCTGCGGCAAGGCGGCAGCCAGGCAGGGTTCAACCACAGACGGCCTTTTCATATAGGCAGATTTACGCAAACCCTCGTAAATCCGGCTGCTGGCCAGCGCCGAGGCCACGTCGCCGGCCATGACCGGATCTAACCCGCGAATGCGGGATGCGACCCCGTAAAATGTGGTTTGGCCCGCAGGTTCCGAAGTCAAAGACTCAGCCTGGGACCGGCACCCCGGCTGGGACCGGCACCCCGGCTGGGGCCGGCAGGCGGCGAGCAGAACCATGCCAGCCAGCGCGCCGACAACCCGGCCGGCACGAACCCATGAGATGGAAAGTGGCCTTGGCATGAACTTTGTTAGGGGGCCGGAACGGGTGTGGCGGCAGGTACCGTGACCGGCACAACCGGCGACGGAGTCGGCGCCAGCGGGGTCATGGGGGCTGACATGGGCACAGCCGGGGCCGGAACCTGACGCTGCATGGGCGCCGGAACACTGCTTTCTGATATCAGCGATTGGGATGTTCCCTTGGAGTAGATTTTGGCCAGTACGGTCGTATTAACCATAAAAATAATGCCCAGCCACACCGTGGCTTTCACCAGGACGTTGCCGGCCCGGGCGCCAAACAGCGACTCGCCCATTTGGGAGCCGAAGGCCAGCCCCAGGCCTTCGCTCTTCGAACGCTGTAACAGGACAATCACGATCAGCAGGAGACTGCTGATAATTTCGATCATGATCAACACGGCTTTGACATAAAACATATCACCCTCCCATGAAAATTACGCACGCAGAGCCCGCTTCTATTTCAACAAATACAAAGAATGATAAACCCCGGACTCTTTTCTTGCAAGTGATTTGTGGATCGATGCAAAAGCGCTTTTTGGGGAAAGACTTACCCCCACCTTGAACACTTTCAAAAGTCAAACGGCTAATTATAACGAGTTACCATCACAGCAGGTGCTCCGGTTAACACATTTCACCTGTTACCTGCAATTTTACACCGCAAAGGGGAACACTGGTGCTAAAAAAAGGCGTTGACATGTTAAATGTGGGGGGCATCATATCTTGCGATTGCGATTGACTGGCATTGGTTGCGGGGGGAAAAGACAGGACAACAAACACTTACGAACGGAATGACGCGATGCGTCGCCCAAACATACTGATTTTTTGCGTGGATGAAATGCGCGCCGATCATCTTCGTTGCGCGGGAAATTCTATCGTGCAAACGCCGAATCTCGACCGCCTGGCAGCGCGCGGGACCGTGTTCACGAATTCATACTGCAACAATCCGATCTGCATGCCCGCCCGTGCCACGATGTTTACCGGCCTGCTGCCGCGCGATCATGGCCTCCGCGTCAACGGCCAGACGCTGTGCCGCGATCTGCCGACGCTGCCCCAGACGCTCGCCGACACCGGCTACCGGACCCACGCGGCCGGCAAACTGCATTTGACACCCTGGGTTCCCAAGATCGACCCGCCGCAGCCACAACAGTTCCCCGAGTGTCTACAGTATTGGAACGCCCACCAACTCGACAAATTTCCGACGCCGTATTACGGGTTCGAGAGCGTTGATTTCGTCGGCGGACACACCTCGTACGTGTACGGCCCATACCTCAACTGGCTTGAGGAACACGGAGGCAAACGCGAACAGTTGACGCCCGCCCGCGCCGTGACCCAGCCCAGCGGTGCGCCGTCCTGTTTCAAGATGTCCCTGCCCGAGGAACTTCACTACAACCGGTACATTGCCGACTCGATGATCCGCCTGATCGAGCAATCGACTCAGGAAGGTGCCCGCCCCTTCTTTGCCTGGTGTTCCTTCCCCGATCCGCACTGTCCGATCGCACCACCGAAGCCCTATTGTGACCTGTATTCACCGCAAGAAATGCCGTTGCCCGCACGCCGCCCCGGTGAACTGGACGATCTGCCCTCCATCTACCGCCGCGTGCTGGCAGGCGAGGTTTTGCCCAACGGAACGGATAACCGGGGCGTTACCGATGAGCACTGGCGGGAGATGATCGCACTGACGTATGGCATGGTCACCCATATCGACGCGGAAATCGGACGGGTGTTGGACGCATTGGAACGAAGCGGCCAGGCCGACAACACAATCATCGTCTTTCTATCCGATCACGGCGACATGATGGGCGACCACGGATTGTTGTGGAAGGCATTCTACACCTTCCGCGGTTGCATCAACATCCCGACAATCGTCTCGGCGCCGGGCCAACCCGGCGGGCGGCAATGCGATGCGTTGATTGCGCAGGTCGATCTGTTCCCGAGCCTTCTGGACCTGTGCAGCGTGCCGCTGCCGGGCAGTGACTGGGCCAGCAAACCCACGCCGTTCTCACGCGGCGCGGTGCGCCCGCTAAAAACTCATCCAGGGCATAGCTGGAAGGGTTTGCTGGATGGGCCGTTGCAAAGCATTCGCTCGACCGTGGTCATCGAGAACGATGATCCCACCACGGGCCACCAGGTACGCGCAATAGTCACGCCGACGCATCGGTTGGCGATCTATCCCGGCACCGACGAAGGCGAACTATTTGACCTGCGGGACGATCCATGGGAATTGTTCAACCTATGGCATCGTCCGGAACACGCAGATCGGCGGCATGCGTTGACGGCGCAATTGCTTGCCGATTACGCCCGCGAGACACCGTGGTTCCCCGTTCCTCCATGGAATTCGTAACGACTATCATTCGATGCGGTCGAGCAGATGGGTGATCGCCAATCGTCGCGGGGCCCCGTTTCACAGCAAAACGATGTGCTCAGAATCGGCCAAGCCCGGATTGTGGGATGAAAACCGAAATTGAATGACGATCAACTGCGATTGGTTGCAGGGAAACAAGTTGCACGCACAACTAACCGTCGGCAGTCAGACAACCGTTTGCGAGTCGCGGCGTCATGTATATTCCGTGTCCCCGGCGCGTAGTTACAACTACTTCTTACAGCGCCGCATTCACGATGGCCATGAACGAATCCGCGTCCAGCGCCGCGCCCCCAATCAGCCCGCCATCAATATCCGGCTGGTGAAATAGCTCCTTGGCATTGGCCGGCTTGACACTGCCGCCGTACTGGATGCGCACAGTTTGCGCCACGCGTTCGCCGGCCATTTCCTGCAGCAGGCCGCGGATAAAATTGTGCACGACCTGGGCCTGATCGGGCGTGGCCGTCATGCCGGTGCCAATCGCCCAGACCGGCTCATAGGCCATGATTACAGGGGCAAATTGATCCGGGCCAATGTCCTTCAGGCCGTTCAGCACCTGGGTCCTGATGACCGCCTCGGTCTGGCGCGCCTGCCGCTGTTGCAGGGTTTCGCCGACACAGACGATCGGGTGCAGGTTGCCGGCCAACGCCGTCTTGATTTTGCGGTTGACGGCCGCATCGGTCTCGCCAAAGAGCGTGCGGCGCTCGCTGTGGCCGATGATGACATAGTGGCAATACAGTTCGCGCAACATGGCCGCAGACACCTCGCCGGTAAAGGCGCCCGCTTTTTCCCAATGCATATTTTGCGCACCCAGTCCGATGGCCGTCCCGGAAATCGCGTTGCTCACGGCTTGCAGGGCAGTAAAGGGCGGGCACAGCACGATTTCGACGCCCTTGCTCTCGGCCGCCTGGCGCTTTATTGCCGCAACCAGGGCCAGCGCCTCGGCCACGG
>JBDRSI010000339.1:0-2124 GCA_043825055.1 Verrucomicrobiota bacterium | reverse complement strand
TGCTATCTGGAAAGTATTCAGGCACACTTGCTCCTACTACCTTCGTACCGCCGTTTTCCAAAAGATAAGGAGTTCAAGGAAAATTTACCAAAGCGGGATCTATATCATTTCCGTAGCCGCAGTTACTGGTTGAGGCGGCTGGAGAACCACAGACGCAAGGAGCGAGTGGGGGTGGCCGAATATACCATTGAGCATATCCTGCCACAGAACGAGAACCTTTCCAAAGCGTGGCAAGATGCTCTCGGGGTGGAATGGGAGCGTATCCGCGAAACCTGGCTCCATACCCTCGGCAACCTGACCCTGACCGGTTACAACTCGGAATACAGTGACCGGACATTTGCTGAGAAGCGCGATATGCAGGGCGGCTTTAAGGAAAGCCCTCTCCGACTGAATCAAGGTCTTGGTCAGCTTGAACAGTGGAATGAAGAAACGATTAAGGCCCGCGCCCAGCGCTTGAGCGAGGCTGCTGTGTCGGTCTGGTGTGCTCCGCAACTGGCCACTGATGTATTGGCCGCCTACCGGCCCCGTGCGGAATCAACCTCTGGCTATTCGATAGAGGACCACCCGCATCTGCTCAGTGGTGTCGGACAAGAACTGTTCGAAGCGTTTCGCAAGGAAGTGTTTGCGCTTGATCCCGTGGTCAGAGAGGAGTTTCTCAAACTTTATGTGGCCTACAAGGCTGAGACCAACTTTGTCGATGTGGTGCCACAGGCAAAGCGGCTGCGTCTATCGTTGAATATGCCGTTTGCTGACATTACCGACCCGCGCGGTCTGTGCAAAGACGTTACCGGCGTTGGTCGCTGGGGCAATGGTGATGTGGAAGTGGGTTTTACCTCATTGGAAGAACTGCCTTATATTATGGGGCTGGTCCGCCAGTCCTTCGAGCGGCAAATGGGGAATGGGGGTGAGCAATGACCCCCACCGGCTATACCGAAGACGCCCTGGTCGACATCAACCCGGACAGCTTGGATGTCCGTGTGGCGTCCGGGTTGTTTGTGGGATTACGAGAGTGGAATGAGCGCGGCCCGAAGGCCTTGCGCCTGTTCACCCGGCGCCATGGGCGGTTGATGCTGAATATTCAGAAGGAGGCCGTGACATGAAAGCCGCTGATCTCGACATTCTGCTCCAGGAGGGCGAAGGCGTCATGCTGGAATACAAGGAGGGGTTTTCCTCTTCCTTCGCCCGCGAACTGGTGGCCTTTGCCAACACGGCGGGTGGCAGGATTCTGCTGGGTGTGCGAGATGACGGCACGGTCAAGGGGATTGCCGATACCAATGAGCTGCGCGCACGGATTCAGGACATCGCCCGCAACTGCGACCCGCCGGTAAAAATCCTGTTACAGCGCATTGGTGAGGTGACTGTGATTACGGTCCGAGAGAGCGATGCGAAGCCGGTGCAGTGCAGCGACGGCTTTTTCTGGCGGCAGGGCGCGGTGACGCAAAAGCTTTCCCGCGAAGAAATCCGTGATTTCTTCCAGCAGGCTGGGGCCATTCGCTTCGATCTGTCCATTTGCCCACGTTTCCGCTATCCCGATGATTTCGATCCGGACAAGTTCAGCGACTGGCTGCGGAAAAGCACGATCTCCCGGGGCGGCTCGGTGGAGGACATCCTGGTGAACATCGAGGCGTCGGAACGCTCGGTCGGCAAGTTGTTATTCCGCAATGCCGGGGCGCTTTTCTTTGCCCGTGAGCCGCGACGGTTTTTCAACCAGGCCTATGTCACCTGTCTGCTGTTCAAGGGAACGAGCAAGGTGCATGTTCTGGACCGCAAGGATTTTGCCGGGGGCGTTGTCGCCGACATCGAGGATAGTCTGCGTTTCATCGAGCGAAACACCCGCACGGCCTACCGGATCGAAAAGCTCCAGCGCGAGGAGATACCGGAATATCCCGTGGCTGCCCTGCGCGAGGCCATCACCAATGCCGTCATGCACCGCGACTGGTTCATCGAGGGGGCCAACGTCTTTGTCGAGATTTACGAGGATCGCATCGAAATCTCGAATCCCGGCGGTCTCCCGAAGGGAATGCTTCCCTCTGATCTTGGGCACAAAAGCGTGCGCCGCAACCCGTTGATTGCCGATCTGCTGCACCGCATCGCTTATATCGAAAAGGCCGGCACGGGCATTCG
>JBDRSI010000338.1:0-9106 GCA_043825055.1 Verrucomicrobiota bacterium | reverse complement strand
CCTCTTCATCGCCGGCGTCAAGATAATCGAAGATTTTACCGATGTGCTTCTTGCTGATGTAGACGTGCCCCTTCTTAAACTCGGCCACAACGCGCTCGTGCGACTGAATGAACCGGTCCAGCGTGAGGCGAAAAGCATGAAAACTGCTTTCCAGGCGCTTCACCAGCAGGATTTTCATGAACCTGGCCAAGTTGACCTGGCCTTGTTTCTCCGCTTCCGGCCATTCCCCCGTGTAATAGAGCAAGGGCTTATAGCGGGCATATGTGATCTTGCCGATGGCCTTCACGGTTTCATTGAAGACCTCGTTCTCGACCGGCCCGAAGAAGTAGAAGAGCGGTTCGGGGTCTTCCACTTCCGGGAACTTCAGCCCCTGGGTCTGCATGTCCGCGCCGTAGTACTTCTCGATTTCCGCGCGCGTTCTTCGGATCATCAGGTATTTCAGGACCTTCTCGCGGGTTTCTTTCGCGTTGGCGCGGACAATGGCAAAATACTCATCGCGATCAGTCTGACGGTCCAAGCCCTTGAGCCGCTTTTCCAACGCGATGAAAAAGGCTTCGAGATTCCGCGCATTCGGGATCGCGCTGTTTTTGCCGGGTTGAAAGAGCTTGACCTGGCTCAGGATATCGCGCGGGTAATTGTTCAGCGGCGTTGCGCTGACCAGGATCACGCGCTTGCCCCGGCATATCTGGGCCAACTTCTCGTAAGTCTGGTTGGTCTCGGTGCGAAACCGGTGGGACTCGTCAATGAAGACATTGGCATACTTGGAAATATCCCGCGTCAGCAAATCGTCCAGTTTACCGATAGATTCGAAATCAGTCTGCGGCGCGCGGAAGTCGCTGAAGACATTCGGCCAGGAACCGGGATTCGCCTTATGAAGCAGGCCCGGCGGCGCAATAACGAGGCTTCGCCCCGAAAGTTCGCGAGCCAGCATTGCCGACATGTACGTCTTGCCAAGACCGACCACATCGGAAAGAAACACGCCGCCGTATTCGTCGAGTACGCGCTTTGCGCTGAGCACCGCTTCTTCCTGATACTTCAGCTTCATGAAGCCGGTTGGGAGATAAACGTCTTCGAGTTCTTCCGGGCGATTCAACTCGCCTCGGAAGTACTCATACAATAACTTCAGGTAAAGCTCGTAGGGCGTGAACTGCGCAAAGGGCGATTTCTTCTCGATGGTGTCAACGTAGGTCTCGGTCACGTCAACGGCGTGTTGCCAAAGCTCGTTGAACTTGGCAAGCGCAAACTCGTAGTCGGATCGGTTTTTCAATTCGACGTTGAATTCCAAGTTGTCCTGCAAACCCGCCTGGCTGAAATTGCTCGATCCCGTAATAACGCGGCCCGCGTCAATGTGGCCATCCACGAAGGTCATGACGTAAATCTTGGCGTGGATTTTCTCCGAGGGATATACCCGGATTTCCATTTTCCCGGAGCGTACCCACTCAATGAACTTGCGGACGCCCTCTTCGAGTTCGGCGGTGTCGTCGGCTTTTTCGAGTTCGCTAAGGATTGCGGATGGTAACTGCTCTCGCGCCTCGGCATGCGAAGCCAGGTCAAGCTCTCCCTGGCCGGCCTGCTGAAGAAGATTGAAGGTTGTTCGGTCGGTGCTCAGGCCGATCAAAATCCGCACTTTCTCGGTGCGTTCCAATGACCGGTAAATCCGGAAGAACCCGCTCACATAGAAGTAACCGACCAGGCAATCAAAGAAGCGGGTGTGCCCACGCAACAGGTCTTCAAAACGATTACGGAGCGTTTGGCCCGACTCGTTGGTGATGAATGTCAAGTCAGTTGACATGCAGACATCATAACCCAATGCGATAGGACATACAATCCTATCGTGTAATAGGTCAATTACAGGGGGGATATGCCGAAATGGCGCGACGCAAGGTCGCACCCTACGACGGCAACAGTAGGGCCTCAGCTTGCTGAGGCCATTATTTCCTGCCCCCGTCAGGGCAAGGGGAATTTGTCGGTCAGGGTGATGACCTGCTTCTTGATGGCGGCGAGCACGTCGGCATTGTTGAGGTTGCGCAAGACCTGCACGATCCAGCCGGCGATCAGTTTCATTTCCGGCGCCTGCATGCCCCGGGTGGTGACGGCCGGCGTGCCGATGCGGATACCCGAGGTGACGAAGGGGCTCTTGGTATCGAACGGAATCATGTTCTTATTGACGGTGATGCCGGCTATGTCCAGGGCGCTGGCGGCATCCTTGCCGGTCACATTCAGGGAGCTGAGGTCAACCAGCATCAGGTGATTGTCGGTGCCGCCGGATACGATGCGCAGTCCTTTCGCTTTCAGAGTTTCGCAAAGCGCCTGTGCGTTGCGCACGACCTGCTCCTGGTAGGCCTTGAACGCGGGCTGCAGGGCCTCGTGGAAACAAACCGCCTTGGCCGCGATAACGTGCATGAGTGGGCCGCCCTGCAGGCCCGGAAAAATCTGATGGTCAATATCATGGGCGAAGCGCGCCTGGCAGAGAATAAACCCGCCGCGCGGCCCGCGCAGGGTTTTGTGGGTCGTGGAAGTGACAAACTCGGCCTGCGGCACCGGGTTGGGATGATGACCCGCGGCCACCAGGCCGGCGATGTGCGCTATATCCACCATCAGGTAGGCGGAGACGCTGTCGGAGATTTTACGGAATTGCTTGAAATCAATGATCCGCGGATAGGCGCTGGCGCCGGCGACGATCAGTTTGGGCTGGTGCTTCTTAGCCAGGGCGGCGATGGCGTCGTAATCCAATTGCTCCGTTTCGCGGCTGACGCCGTAGTGCATTACGTTAAACAGCCGGCCGGACACGTTGGTTTTCATGCCGTGGGTCAGGTGTCCGCCCGCACCGGGGTCCATGGCCAGGATGCGATCGCCCGGCTGGAGCACCGTCAGGTACACGGCCAGGTTGGCGGAACTGCCGCAGTGGGGTTGGACGTTGACATGGTCGGCGCCAAATAACTGTTTGGCGCGGTCAATGGCCAGGCGCTCGGCCTCGTCCACGCATTTACAGCCGTTGTACCAGCGCTTGCCGGGATAACCTTCCGCGTATTTATTGGTCAGTAATGAACCAGTGGCCTCCTGGATGGACTGGCTGACGTAATTTTCGGAGGCGATGAGTTCCAGATTTTCGCTCTGCCGCTTGGCCTCGTTGCGCAGAACGGCGTAAATTTCAGGGTCGGTCTCATAAACATCAATCGGGTCCACGGTGTTGCAGGAATATTGATTGATTTTGCGTACGCGCCGGTGATGGCGCTCGCCGGAGTCAAAATCTTCGCGCAACCAGGCGGTCAGGATTGCCTGGGCTTCGGCGATGGTGACCAGTTCGCCGCCGAGGGCCAGAACGTTGGCGTTATTATGGGCGCGGGCCATCATGGCCATGCGGGGATTCAGGCACAGGGCGGCGCGCACGCGCGGAAATTTGTTGGCCACGATGCTTACGCCAATGCCGGTGGTGCAAATAACGATTCCCTGGTCCACCAGGCCCTGGGACACATTGGCCGCGACGAGTGCGGCCATGTCCGGATAGTCCACCGGGTCCTTGCTGAAACAACCGACGTCCTCGACTTGGACCGATTGCCCCGCCAGGAATTCCTTAAGGGCTTCCTTCATTTCAAAGCCGCCGTGATCGGAGCCTATGGCAATTTTCATGGTTGTCCCCTGTTTTCATCCTGCTCGCCGGCATAGAACTTCAGGTATAAGATCAAGTCCAGCAAGGTCGCCTCGATCTCGTCGCGGATTGTCCGGTACTGGGCGGTGGTTCCGCCAAGCGGGTCCGGGATGTCGCCGCCGCCACACCCGGTATCAAAGGATTTTAGCAGGTAAATCCGGTCCTGAGCTTCCGGAAACCGGCGCTTAAGTTCCGCCGCATGTGCTTCAGTCATTACCACAATCAGGGTCGCGGCGTCAATGATATCTTTGGTTACAACCCGACTGCGGTGCGGTGTCAAATCAATGCCTTGTTCCCGCAGGACCTCGATGGCCGGTTGGCTGGCCGCCATTCCGTTGCCAGTGAAGAGACCCGCCGAGCCGACTTTCCAGTCGGCCTGCTTTCCCAGGCGGCGCCGCAGGAGATATTCTGCCATGGGGCTCCGGCACACGTTGCCGGTGCAGATTAACAGGACATGATGTTGATGACGGCGCATGGCGATGTAGCTCGTTTTTTGATTCGTTAAATTAGTCCCCGATGCGGGGCAACTTTACCAGACAACACGTATCACGGCATAATGTCATCCAGAGCGAAGCGAAGGATCTCCGCAATATGGGCAATCCTGGCCGAGATTCCTCGCTTCGCTCGGAATGACAAATTGCGTAACTTTGAAATTCCTATGCATCAAGATGGATTATTCGCGCGCAGAGACGCCACAATCTCGGCAATCTCCGAGGCGGGAATAGCGCCTTCCCGCAGGATGTCACACCGGCCGAGCCAGATTTTGACCACCGTGCTCGGCACACCGCCCGGTGCGGGGCCCGCATCCACAACCAATTCGATCGCTGACCCCAGTGCCGCGACAGCCGCGGCGGCCGTCAGCGCCGGCGCTTTGCCGCTCATGTTGGCGCTGGTTACGCGTAACACGCCTCCCATCGCCTTTAGAATAGCCAGTGTGACCGGATGATTAGGAACACGAAAGCCTTCCCAGATATCGCCGGTCTTGAGGACCATGGTCAACGCACCGGGCCAGTAACGGTCGGCCAGCGCGCGGCCGACAACTCCCAGTTCAGCCCGGAAAGCCTCCACCTGGCGGCCATCGGCGGCCAGCAGGGAAATTGGTTTGTTATCCGGCCGGTGTTTGACTCGGAAGAGACGCTCCTCGGCGCCGGGCGTACCCGGCGTACCGGGCGTACCCGGCGTACCGGGCGTACCCGGGTCGGCGGCCACGCCATACACGGTGTCGGTGGGCAGAATAACCAGGGCGCCCCGGCGTAACGTGGAAACCACCTCGTCCAGCATGCGCGCATCGGGACGGTTGGAGACCGGCCATGAAATTATACGGGGAGATTTCAACTTGACACCTTAATTAAGGTGATATCAACGCACTTTGAAGTCCAACGCCTTAAGGCCGAGCAGAATGTCAACGGCCCGCCGCAGGATCACGTCGCCGTCAACGCGCTTGATGAGGGCCCGGTCCTGGCGTTCCTGCTCGGAAATACCCGAGAAAATGTCGGGCTCTTCATCCGCGAACTCGCTCTCCCGGCCAGGCTCCGCCGAAGCGCTACGCCCAGGCGAGATGGCCGCTGTATTCGTGGGCGCCACGCGCACATGGGGAGTGACGCCTTTCTGGTAGTAGGCGAGGCCCTTACTCAGCTCGATCCTTTGCGTGGCGATGTAAAGTACGCGGTCGTTGGAAAGCGGAATAATATTACGGACCCGGTCGTCACCGCGTGTCGGCGTGCCGATCAGCATGGCGCCCTTGCAAACGCTCAGCAGTCCTGCCAGGACTTCGGCGGCGCCGGAGGTGTCTTGGTCAATCAACACCATGACCGGCTTATCCATCGGTTGGCTGGCCTTGGCCTGGTAGGCGGCCACGGCGGTGTTGTGGCCGTCCCGCAGGATGAACAGCGTGTCGCCGGCGTGCGCAAACAGACTGCCGATTGCGACGACCGACTCCAGATCCATCCCGTCGGCGCCGCGGATATCCAGGATTGCACCAAAGCAATTGGTGCCCCGCCAGGTATTGAGTTGTTCCACAATGACGGCGCCCGAATTCGTGTATAGGCCGTTTACCTTCAGGTAGCCGATTCCCTGGGGCCAGGTTTCCGTCGTGCCCGTGACTGGTGTCTGGATGGCCGAACGCGTCAGTTTGACCACGCGAGTTTCCATAGTTTTTTCGTCGGCGCGGATAGTAAGCTCCAGCGCCTCGCCCTTGCCGCCTCGCAGAAGTTGGACGGCCGCATCCATTGACATGTCTTTCGTGCTGTGGTCGCCGATTTTGACAATCAGATTGGTTGCGCACAAGCCGGCCGTCGCCGCGGGACTATTGCTGGCGACTTCCATGATCTGGGGCCATTTATCCTTGATTCGGAGTTTGCATCCGATTCCATAAAAGAGTCCTTTTTCCTCGTCCTGCCGCCGCATGGCCTGGTCCTTTGTGAGGATGGCGCCGCCTTCCGGATCGATGGCTTCGATGACCGCATCCAAAACGTTGCTTTGCAGGGTTTCAGCTTCATAAACCACGTGCCGGTCTTCCAGGATGGCGCCGATTTCGGAGAAGCCGCTCATCATCTCGCGTACGGAGGCCGGCCGCGCCGTGGAACCGGACTTATCCGCAGGAGCGGACTTATCCGCCGTGGCGGATTTCTGTTCCGCGTGGATCCCCAATATGAACATCATCAGGAGCGTGGCGGCGAGCATGGATTTAGTCATGGATTTTCCCCGCATAAAATTGAACCTGGGCATTGCCCTTTTTTACTTTTGCTTTCAAATCCCGTTTGTGCTGTTGCAGTTTGATTGTCAGCTCCGGGCGCCGCAGGGCCAGGATCTGGATGGCCAGGATGGCGGCGTTAACCGCGCCGGCGGAACCTAACGCCACGGTGGCCACGGGAATACCGCCTGGCATCTGCACAGTCGAAAGCAAGGCGTCCAGCCCGTCGAGCGCGCCGCTCTTAACGGGCACGCCGATTACCGGCAGGCTGGTGTGTGCCGCCAGCACTCCTGCCAGGTGCGCCGCGCCGCCCGCCGCGGCGATGATAACCTGGAGGCCGCGCCGGGATGCGCCCGTTGCATAGGCTGTCGCCAGTTCCGGAGTCCGGTGGGCGGAAATTACCCGCGTCTCGGATCGCACGCCGAACCGCTCCAGGGTTTTGACCGTGGCTTCCATCAGGGGCCAGTCCGAATCACTGCCCATGACCACGCCGACTTGAGGTTTGGATGAATTGGTTTTCATAATCTTTATCCGCAGTTGCGTTTTATTCCCTTGGCGGCGATATCGCGGCGGTAATGGGCGTCTTGAAACGTGATCCTGGCCACGGCCTGGTAAGCTTTTTCGGCCGTCTGGGAGAGTGTCCGGCCCAGCGCCGTGACTCCCAGTACCCGTCCGCCTGCCGTCACAATCTGCCCGCCCTCCAGCTTTGTTCCCGCATGAAACACCATTGTCTCGCTCAGGGCGGCGGCTTCCTTCAGGCCGGTAATGGCGTCGCCCTTGTGATAGGCGCCGGGATATCCGCCGGCCGTCATGACCACGCACACGCACGCCTCCGGCCGGCAGGCCGCATGTTCCGGCAATAAGTTTTCATTTATACAGGCTTCCATGGCCGGAATCAAGTCTCCTTTGAGCCGTGGCAGGATGGCTTGTGTTTCCGGGTCGCCAAACCGGCAATTGAATTCCAAAACCTTGGGCCCCGCAGCCGTCATCATAAGGCCCGCATACAGCACGCCCCGGTAGGTAATATCCCGCCGGCGCAGTTCCTTCAGCGTCGGGTTGAAAATCGTGTCCAGAACCATTTTGCGGAAGGCTGCCGTTTCCATCGGGGCGGGGGAATAGGCCCCCATGCCGCCCGTGTTTAGACCCAAGTCGCCATCCAGGGCCCGTTTATGATCCTGCGCGGACGGGAGCAGGACTGCTTGCCGACCATCCACGAAGGCCAGGATCGAGACTTCCTCGCCTTCCAGAAATTCCTCCACGAGAATTTGCCGGCCGGCCTTTCCGAACGACTGGTGAATCATGGCGGTTGCGACGGCTTCTTCAGCCTCGCGGGCATTGGCGCAGATGAGTACGCCCTTGCCAGCCGCCAGCCCATCAGCCTTGACCACCAGTGGCGACCGGGCCGCGCGCACATAGGCCAGGGCTTTTTCCGCGTCAGTGAACGTTTCGGACTGTGCGGTTGGCACGCCGGCGGCCTGCAGGACGGATTTGGCAAACACTTTACTGCCTTCCAGTTGGGCCGCGGCACGACAGGGGCCGAAGGCTCGGAACCCCTCGGCGTGCAGGCGATCGGCGAGTCCCGCGCACAGCGGCGCCTCGGGGCCGATTACCGTCAGGTCCGGCTTTTCCCGGCGCGCCCAGGCCAGTAGTCCATCAATATCTTCGGCCGGGATGGGCACATTGACGCCGAGTTCCACCGTGCCGGCATTGCCGGGTGCACAGAATAATTCCGGGCGCCGCCGGTCGTGTGCCAGTTTCCAAGCCAGGGCGTGTTCGCGCCCGCCACCGCCAACGAGCAGAATTTTCATGAATTGATTTATAGAGATTCCGCAGGCCCACGGTCTATTTCGCGGCCATGGCCAGGGGATCGGCCGAATTCAATGGTGTAATGGTTTGGGACGTATTCAGCAGGGCGATCACGCTTTTGTCATGGTGTGCGCGGAAAGTGCGCGGTGGTTCGTTTTCCTGTGCGCGCAGGATGCCTGTCAAATCATAGGGCGGCGTCATGTGTGCCAACCCGAAAGATTCTTTGCCCGCCCTAAGCAGGGCTTGGTGAGCGCCTTTCCGAATGCGGCGGCGCGCTTCTTCCGGCTGAAGATGAATGGCGGAGATATTATGCTTGCGGTAGGCTGCCGCGGGCAAATGATGGCCGGGATCAGTCTGGGTTCCGCGTTTGACCGCCACGGTTTCGATCCCCGGCACAAAAGCTTTAGCTTCTTCGGTAAAGGCCTGACAGCCCGACGCGAAAATCGAGCGCACCCCGAGTTCGCCGGCACACAGTGCGATTTCCCCGAATTCGCCCATCGAAATCCCATTGATGCACAGGTCGCGCACACCCATAATCCCGGTATGACACAAATGCCCGCGGATGGTGCCCGCCTTTGGGTGTTGGCCAATCCACGCGGCATAATCGAAATGGCCGTCGTCCAGGGAAAACGGATAGACTTTGCCAGCGGGCCAGTTGCGCGCCAGCTCCGCGGCTGAATGGAGCAACGCCGGATTGATGGCGCCACATCCATGTCCATCGACCACGAGAAACTCAGTAGCGCCGGCGGACATAAATCCTTCAATGGCGGCATTAACCTCGCGGGTCAGCAATTCCTTGCCGGACTCATAATAGCGGCTTTCCCACAGGCACCAGTTTTCACAATCCAATACGCCCGCAACGCCTTCCAAGTCGGTCGCAATGAAAATCCGCATGATCAATCTCCTCCCAATGCGGGCTATGCCCGCAACCCAATTATGTTCTCTCACGGCAGTGTGGC
>JBDRSI010000337.1:0-6806 GCA_043825055.1 Verrucomicrobiota bacterium | reverse complement strand
ATAACGCACGGGTGAAAAGGGAAAAGGGGTCAATCCGAGAATCTTGGTGTTATTTTTGGGTTCTACACCCTGTTTTTGTGATGTCCGCATTTATTACAGTATTTTTTTACTTGCCAGACCGGTCTAAATATAGCAATAAGTTCCCTGTGCGTTATTTCCATCAACATAAGGACCCACGATGCTGACAAAGAGCGCTTTCGACAACGACCGCTACCTTCACGAGCAGACCCAGGCCATCCTGGAGCGCGTACGCCGGTTTGGCAACAAGCTCTACCTTGAGTTCGGCGGCAAACTGCTCTTCGACTATCATGCGGCGCGGGTCCTACCGGGCTACGATCCGAACGTCAAGATGCGGCTTTTGAAGCAACTCAAGGACCAGGCCGACATCGTCCTCTGCATTTTCGCCGGTGATATTGAACGCAGGAAAATGCGGGCCGATTTCGGCATCTCTTACGACTCCGACGCGCTGAAGCTGATTGACGATATCCGCGACTGGGGCATTGACGTCCTGGCTGTGGTAATTACCCGCTTTGATAACCAACCCGCGGCCAAGTCGTTCCGGGACAAGCTGGAGCGGCGCAACGTCAAGGTTTATTGCCACCGGGCCACCAAAGGCTATCCGACCAACGTGGACATAATTGTCAGTTCGGAAGGTTACGGCGCCAATGCTTACATCGAAACCCACAAGCCGTTGGTAGTCGTCACGGGTCCCGGGCCGGGTAGCGGCAAACTGGCCACCTGCCTCAGCCAGCTTTACCATGATCACACGCAGGGTCGCCAGGCCGGTTACGCCAAGTTTGAGACCTTTCCCATCTGGAACCTGCCGCTCAAGCATCCGGTCAACGTGGCCTACGAGGCGGCCACGGCCGACCTGCGGGACATTAACCTGATTGATCCCTTCCACATGGAGACCTACCAAGCCACATCCGTGAATTACAACCGGGACGTCGAGGCATTTCCCCTGCTGAAGGCCATTTGGGAACGGATCCTCACCCAGGACGCGATTTACAAGTCGCCCACGGACATGGGCGTCAACCGGGCAGGGTTCGGAATCGTGGATGACAATGCCGTGCAGGAGGCCGCGCGGCAGGAAATCATCCGCCGCTATTTCCGTTACGCCTGCGAATACGCTATGGGGCTGACCGACCGCGAAACCGTGACCCGGACCGAGATGCTGATGCAAGAGGTCGGCGTGCGCCCCGAGGACCGGCGCGTGGTGGAACCGGCGCGCCGGGCAGCCGCGGAAGCCCAGCAGACCGGCAAAGGCAACGCGGGCATTTACTGTGGCGCCGCCATCGAACTGCCCGACGGCGCCATCGTGACGGGCAAAAATTCACCGCTCATGCATGCCGCCTCCAGCGTGATCCTAAACGCCATTAAACAGCAGGCGGAAATCCCGGACAAGATCCATTTACTGTCCGCCACCATCATGCAGTCCATCGGCGTCTTTAAACGTGACATCCTGCAGCGTAAGGCCGAAAGCCTGAACTTGGAAGAAACGCTCATAGCGCTCAGCATCAGCTCCACGACCAACCCCGCGGCGCAAATGGCCATGGAAAAGCTGAAGGACCTGCGCGGAGCCGAAATTCACCTGACCCATATACCGGCCCCGGGTGATGAAGCCGGCCTGCGGCGGCTGGGCGTCAACCTGACCAGCGATCCGTCCTTCGCCACACGCAATTTGTTTTCGGCATGAAGGGCGAGCACTACGGTTGGATTCAACGATTTTCTAACGGTTCCACGCGGCAATCCGATTCATCCAGATAAACCCGCAGGCCTTGTCCTGGGGTCAAACCTATCACCGCGACGCCGTCCGCATCGCTGGTCTCCGGCTCCACCTCGCCCGGCTCTACGCACTGGATGTGCAAAGTGGCCGGCATGCCGGCCGAATTGTGGCGCTCAACCGTCACCATGTCCGGGGCATCCTGTTCAGGCATGGCCCTGCCCCAGCGCGTAGAGCGTGTTTCAGGGGCATTTTGTCTAAGCATGGCCCTGCCCCAGCCGAGGTGTCGGCCCCAGCCGATTTTCAAAACGGTTGCACCGCGCCGAACCAGAAACTCGTTGGAAACGGCTTGACATTGAATATCCATGCTGCCGCGCCAGGCACTCCAAGCTTCATTGGTAAGCACCCGGATCGGAATGCTTCGCGCACGCGCCGTGGCGAGCACTTGCCGGAAAACAGGCGAACGTGAATTAGTCGTCGCACACCACAGTTCCTTGACGCGGAAAGTGGCCAATATATTCGACGCTCCGCCGACGTGATGCGCATCGGCCGAGGGCAGGACCAGCACGGACAGCCGGTTGACGCCCTGCTGTTGCAGTCTCTGCGCCACGCGCCACCCATAAAAGCGCGACCCAGCATGGACCAGCATGGGAGCCGTCCCCGGCGCCTTGATCAGGCAGACGGGGACAGCGCCAACATTGTTTATATTGGCGGACACCCGGTTCCAGTTCAGGATAACACTGCCAAGCAAGGCAACGGCCAATAGAACCGGTCCCAACAGCCAGAGCCTCCGCAGACCCCAGCCTGGGTGCAGACCCCAGCCTGGGTGCAGACCCCAGCCTGGGTGCAGGCCCCAGCCTGGGTGCAGGCCCCAGCCTGGGTGCCAGGCCACGAGTGTTCCGAACCACACAAGCAGTGCCCAGATCGGCGGCGAGGCGACAAAGAAATGGCCCCATGGAATCCGGGCCAGGCTGTCGGTTACAAAAAGCAGAAACGATACCAGCACCACGTTGGCAAAGTTAAACACTTCGCCCAGCCACGGCAACCAGGTTCCGAACAGGATCGAGAGACAACCGGTTAACAGGACAAACGCGCTGACGGGAATAACGACCAGGTTGGCCAGCAAGGCTACCGGCGAAACCAAGTTGAACCAGCGGGCAATAAGCGGCGCAGAAACCAGCCAGGCCGCCAGGGATGAGACCAACAACAGGGCAACGAAGCGGGCCACGTTGCGCCAGAATTGGACGACGGGCCGTTCCGGTTCCAATCGCCAGGGGTCCGGCATGAGCCATGGTTCCACCGATTTCAGCATCGGCGGACAGAAAACAATCAGACCGGCCACCACGCCGAACGAAAGCAGAAATCCGTAATCGAACAGTTGAAACGGGTCCACGGCCAGAATTAAGATGGCTGCCAGGGCCATGGCGGATGGTAAATCTGGTTTGCGGTGGAGCAAGGGGCCGAGGAAAACCATGAGCGCCATCAAACAACCACGCACAGCGCTGGCGCGTAACCCCGTGGAGAGCGTGAAGGCGATTAACACCGGCGCCACGTAAAGAAACCATTTTACCCGGCACACCCGCTGGGCCTGGAGCACCACGATGATGAACAAGGCCAGAATGGCGACGTGCTGGCCGGAAATGGCGAAAATATGGTAGGTCCCCGTGGCAACAAAATCCCGACGGAGCTTGTCCGGCAATTCCTGGCGATAGCCCAGCAACAACGCCTGCAAGAGACCCACGACTTCGGGGCGATGGTCAATTCCCCGCGCAAGACAATCGGCCGCCTTCCGCCGCCCCTGGAAACACCAGGTTATAAGTGGCGCACCCTGACCCTCGGCCAGGCAAATGCCGGCCGCCGGGTCCGCGGCAAAGGAATACCGGTTCTTAATCCATTCCAGGACAGGACGCGAATTCGGAAAGCGGGCATTATCCACGAGCACACCGGCCAGGCGCCAGCGCTCGCCATAATGCGGAGACCGGTTTCCCGGCCTATCGCGCAAGCTGACCTGAACCGTGCCGCGCGCCGCCTGCCAGGACGGAAGGCGGCGGATCATTTCCACACGCACAGGGAAAATCCAGGTGCGGATTGTCCCATCACGCGTTGAACGGACAAAGGGATCGTCCGTAATAACGCCGACGATTTCCACACCTTCGCGCGGCTGATCCATCAGCGCCGCCAACTCGCGGCTGGAAGGATTATGCAGACTCAGCGCCACGGCCAGCCAGGCGGTCAGTAGAATCGCCAAGTGTAAGAGAAACAGGCTGAGGGCTGATGGCAGGACCGAGACGCTCAGGCGCCCACGCGAAACGCGTGGCAAGCGCGCCGCCCAATCCCCGACTAACGATACCATCAGCGCCGATACCGCCGCCAGGAAAAGATCGCGCGGCGAAAGACCGGAGACGAGGACACCACAAGCGATCCCCAGGATGCAACACACCGCCACGCCCAACAGCGGGCGACGCAGGATGGGCTGACTGGTGCATTGCTCGGGCATACCACCCCCGCTTACGACCGCATTACTATTTCAAAAACAGCTCAATTACCGGCACGGTCACAGGGGGCTTCTGCACCGGCAACTGCAGTAAGATGGAACGCTTCGCCAACTCCGCCGACATGCTTGAGACAACCGGGGCCTTATCGCGCAATGGATCGGTAAATTTGATTTCAGACGCATCATTCAGGAGCTGGGCATATTCGACCTTGCCGGCGAATCCGTCCAGGTGCAGGTGCACAAACGGCCAGGCAAAGACATGCACATACAACCGGTTCGTCTGCGGGTTATAGGTCAGGCGGCAATCTTGTGGCGTTTGAAATCCGTTTGGCGCCTGCGTGCATCCGTAAATGGAACGGCTGTGGCGTTTCATCCATGCGCCCATGGCGGTCAGCCGGTCAAGTGCGCGCTGATCAAATTCGCCGCGACCGGTCGGCCCGACGTTCAGCAACAGGTTGCCGCCCTTACTGACGGAATCAACCAGCATCTGCACCAACTGATCCACGCTCTTCCAACTGGTTTCATCGCGATGGTAGCCCCACGAGCCCGAAAAGGTCTGACACGCTTCCCAGACCACCCGCTGACCGTTCACTCGCACCCACTCCCGGGGCTGATACTGCTCGGGCGTTTTAATGTCCCAGCTCTCCGGCAGATCCAGCCGGTCGTTCAGGATAATGTGCGGCGCCAGCTTGCGGACCAGGGCATACAGTTTTTCGCTTTGCCAGTCCTTGTGGCCCTTGCCACTGCCATCCGGCTTGGGATAGCTGAAATCGAACCAGAGAACATCCACTTTG
Organism: Verrucomicrobiota bacterium; assembly: GCA_043825055.1. Classification (GTDB taxonomy): domain Bacteria; phylum Verrucomicrobiota; class Kiritimatiellia; order JAAZAB01; family JAAZAB01; genus VSJD01. Next base: position 1,795 of record JBDRSI010000337.1, on the reverse strand, counting down.
CCGAACTTGGTTAAGAGTTCACGCACCTGGCCGTGCAAGTAACGGGCATACTTGGCCTGATCGCGCCCTTTATTCATCTGTACGCGGTCCGGCCGATTGCGATAAGGCCCGATATGCGAATCAATGACATTCTGGGGGTGATGCCAGTCAATCAACGAGTGATAAAACCCGACGCGCAGGTCCTGCTCGCGGAAGGCCTTGACCATGGGAGTCAACAGGTCGCGGCCAGCCGGCGTATTGGGCGCCTTGTAATCGGTGAGCTTGGTGTCCCACAGGCAAAAGCCCTCATGGTGCTTGGTGGTAATGACAAAATATTTCATGCCCGCGTCGGCCGCGGCCTTGGCCCAGAGTTCGGGCTTGTAGAGATCCGGATCGAAATGCCGGAAATACATGTCGTAGCGCTCGTCCGGTATTTCCTCGTTATGTTTGACCCACTCATGGCGCGCCGGCTGGGCGTATAGCCCCCAATGGATGAACATCCCGAAGCGGTCGCGCATAAACCACGACGCATCACCCGCTGTTTTTCGAACTTTGTCCATTGTTGCACTCCTCAAGTTGCAGGGTTAATCTGTTCTACGTTTCACAACAGAATCAGTAAGCCGATGGGGAAAGTCAACAGCAGATTCGTTCCCGCTATCGCGGATTAGCCGGCTATCCATTCTCCGCATTACTGTCATCTTTCGTCTGCCCTCTGTCGTCTGTTCTCTGTCCTCCGCCGTCTGTCGTCTGTCGTCTGTCGTCCGTCCTACTCCCGCCGCCGGATGGCCGCAATGCGCTGGAGGATCGGCGGGTGGCTGTAGTCGCAAAACACCTTGAACGGATGCGGCGTCAGGTTGGAGAGATTATCCACACTCAGCTTTTTCAAGGCCGCAATCATGCTCTCCGGTTGGTTTAGGCTAGTCACGGCAAACGCGTCGGCCTCGTATTCAAACCGCCGGGACATCCAGTTGCCAAAGACGGAAAGCGTCATGTCGATCGGCGTATATAGCAGGCCGAAAAACACAATTCCCGCGTACACGGAAGGCTTGGCCACGCCAAAAGCCTGGAAGAGCGCGGGCGCACGGATCGTCAGGGACAGGATAAAGAACATCAGGCCGGAGCTGACCAGAGAAATCAGCAAAAATTTAAAAATATGACGGCGTTGATAATGACCGATCTCGTGGGCCAACACACTGACCAATTCCGGCACGGTATGCTTTTGGATCAGCGTGTCGTAGAGCACGATGCGCCGGAACCTACCAAACCCCGTGAACATGGCATTGGCCTTCGAGGACCGCTTGGATCCATCCATGGCATACACGCCCTGCATCTTGAAATCCTGTGATCGGGCGTAGGTTTCGATTGCCTGGCGCAGTTCGCCCGGCGGCAGGGGAACAAACTTGTTAAAAAGCGGCATGATGGCGACCGGCGCAATAAATACCAGGAACAACTGAAATCCAAAGAGACCCAGCCAGGCATAGACCCAGGCCCACAATCCGGCCTTTTCAAAAAACCACAGAACGAGCGCCAGCGCCAAGGCGCCCAGCACGCCGGCCAACACCACGCTTTTCAGCAGGTCCAGCACAAAGGTGCCGATAGTCATCCGATTGAATCCGTAGTGCTCCTCGATCACAAACGTCTCATAGACCGCGAATGGAAGCTGGATGAAAAAAAACGGAATCATCAGGAGGGCGGCAAAGATCAGGCCGGTGACAATCGCTCCGGCCTGGAAATGGCGCGCCGCCTGATCCACCAGGGCAAAACCACCCGCCAGGATAAAGGCAACGATCAGGGCGGTAAAAAAGACGGCTTTAAT
>JBDRSI010000336.1:0-7298 GCA_043825055.1 Verrucomicrobiota bacterium | reverse complement strand
GCCCAGGATCGTGCCGCCGCAGGTCAGGATCCCGGAGACGTCCTGGTTGCGCAGATGCCGCATCCGGCCCTCCACGAGTCCTTCAAATCCATCCTCAATGCCAATAACCTCATAACCCCCTTCGTTCATGGCCGATTTGGCTACCGCACGGATCACGGCGTTAAGGCCGGGACAATCTCCGCCGCCGGTTAAGATGCCCAGTCGTTTTGTTTTGCCGTTGCTCATAGTCGTTCCCCGTAGTAGTGATCAGTCATGAGTAATCAGTTCTTTGTTCTGCGCTATACGCTACACGCTTGACGCTCCACACTCAATGTGTTTTTCCATCGTTGCATTTCCGCCGTCCCGACGCGCTTCGCGGTCGGGATGAACTTGCCACGCGTCCCACGTGGTCCGTCATCTGTCATCCATCCTTTGGACGTCCGTCCCCAGGTCCTTTCCGTAAATTGCAAAATAGATCGTGCCCAGCAGGCCGCAGGCAAAGGCCGTAATAAAATTGGTCGCCGGCGATACCATCCAGAGCAAGGCGCCGCCAATGAATGATCTTGTTTGTTGCGGCCATAAAGATACTATATATCCCACCATGAAATCGCACACAAGGCAAATGGGCGCCGGCCATGAAATGACCCGGCGGCATTTCATGTTGCTCTCGGCGGGCGGCGTGGCGGCGGTGCTGACCGGCTGTGCCACTGACCCGGTAACGGGCAAAAAGCAGTTCATGCTGATGTCGGAAGCGGGCGAGGCCGGAGCCGACAAGGAAAGTTCGCCCCACCAGATTTCAGCCGATTACGGGGCTTTGCAGAATGCCGACCTCAACCGGTATATCACCACCGTCGGTGATTTGCTGGCCTCCAAATCCCACCGGCCGGCCATGCCCTATACGTTTCGGGGCGTCAATGCCGTGTATGTGAATGCCTATGCCTTTCCGGCGGGCACCATTGCCGTGACGCGCGGGATGCTGGTCAATATGGATAGCGAAGCGGAATTGGCCGCCGTGCTCAGCCACGAAATCGGGCATGTTTGCGCCCGGCACGCTGCCGAGCGGGCGACCACCGGCATGATGACGTCCATCGTGGTGACGGGGCTGGCGGCGGCCATTCAATCTAAGTATGAGCAATACGGCGATCTTACCGCCGGACTGGGGATGGTCTTTGCCGGAGGGCTTCTGGCCTTCTACAGCCGGGCGGACGAGCGTGAGGCCGATGCGCTCGCGCTGGAATACATGACCCGCGCCGGCTACAGCCCGGACGGATGTATCGCCCTGATGGATATGCTCTCCTCACTATCCAAGAACAATCCCAATGTGATTGAGATGTTATTTGCCACGCATCCCATGAGCGCGGAGCGCTATCAGACCGCCGTCGAGGCGGTGCGCACGAAATATGCGGCTGCAAAAAGTTATCCCCTGAACCGCGAGCGGTATATGGATGCGACCGCATCTCTGCGCGCTTGTCCCGGCGCGCTGGAACAGATGCAGAATGGGGAAAAAGCCTTGCTGGCGGGAAAATTCGGCGCGGCGTCCACGTGTTTCGAAAACGCGTTGCGCCAGGCGCCGAACGATTATGCCGGCCTATTACTCCTGGCCCGCTGTCGGCTCATGCAGAAACAGGGTGCGGATGCCGACCGCCTGGCACAGGAAGCGCAAGCCGTATATCCCGAAGAGCCGCAGGCGGTTTATATCTCCGGAATGGCCAAAGTGCAGACGCGCGCCTTCGAAGCCGCCTTTCAGGAATTTTCGCGCTATGAGACGCTCTTGCCCGGCAACCCGAACACGACTTATTTCAAGGGTTATGCCATGGAAGGCGCGGGCCGCCGTCAGCCCGCCGCCGAGCATTATATGCGCTACCTTAATTCTGTCCGCCAGGGCGAATATGCCGAGCATGCCTACCGGAAATTAGTCGAGTGGGGGTATATTAAGAGAGGCACTTGAAGATCGACGGCGGACGACAGACGCCGGACGATAGCCCGGATGAGGATATTGGGCGTTTTCCTGTCCGTCTTGTGATCAGAAATAAATTACCAGATCAGCCTTTCCCTGGAAGGGCGTGATGCGCACGGTTTCATGGGCCGCGTCGTAAACGCCCCCTTCCACCTTCACGGCTTTGCGTCCTTCAGGATGCGGCAAACGAACCAGAACGGTCTTTGGCTTACGGTTACCGTCGCATGCCACATGGACGACAATCCGGTTCCGGTCCACCTGTGATTCGACTGTGAGCACAAGCGGGCCAAAATAACTGGCCACTTTATTGAGTCGGATTGTCTGCCCGTCCTTTAGCCATGCGCGGGGAATGCCGCTCAGGAGACGAAGGGTCTCATTTTCCTCCAGCCACAGCATCCAACGCGTCTGCATCAGGAACCATGCCTCTTCGTGGGTCTTGTGCTGGCTACAGTGCCAGTAATGCTCCCAGAATGTGTAGGTTGCGCGGTCCTGGATGGCGGTGAATTGATTGTAGTATGTTTTAAGGAACGCCTTGGCTTCGCCACGTTTGAGGTGGATGTAGTCGTGGCGGCAATAGTAGGGCTGGCTCAAGCCGGCGTTGCGCACGGTCATCAGTGCCTGGTGCGACTTTAGCAGGAAATCCGTGCCAAGCTCATCCGGATTGAGCACATCTGAAATCACCAGATAAAGCGCACCGATCATCGAGTCCCGTCCCATAAATGTCCCGTGAGTGAACCACTTGCCGCCCTCTGCATAAAGCGCCAGTGCCCCGGGATATTCGGTCCAGGGCGGTGCCGATGAAACCCAGGTCCCGTCCCCGACCGGAACGACCGGCGATCGGGCCATTGCCTCGTAAAAGGCCGCCCGGATGTCCCGCTTGAATTCGCGCGCCTCCCGGGCCAGGCGCCGGGACGCCTGCGGATCAATATGTGCCAGCATTTCCGAAACACGCTGGATCCCGATATAAGAAAGGCCGTTTAGCATAAAGGAATGGAAAAAATCCTGAGGATCGGCGACCTTGCCGTCGAGTAATCCGTAGCCCTTGCCGCGCAGTTCCGGTTTCTTATTCCGTTCGCGCCATTTGAACAGGAAGTCGCAGGCCTTGAGCAGGTTCGGTCGGATTCGTTGCACCCAGGCGTCATTGCGGGTGTAGCGGTAATGTTCGCCCATGGTCCAGAGGGCTGGTCCGGTTTCCAGTTGATACCCGCCGAAGTTCTGGATGAAACCGTCCTCGCGCTGGCGGTTGAGAAAAAACTGCAGCGCGCGCTCGGCCAGGTGATGCCAGCCCATCGAGTCGAAAAACTGGATGATCGGCGCACTTTCCGAGCCGATCGGCGCGTACCAGCCGATCGTGGCCAGCACGGCGCCGTCCGGCTCCTTGCCGAGCGCGGCGATGTCGCAGTGTAACAGGCCCGCCTGGATGCGTTCATTAATCGCGGTTTCCGGGACGTGGATCGAGGCTGCGGCGGCCAGCTTGGCGCGCCAGAATTTACGGCACACATCGAGGTGCGCGTTAAAATCGAGCTTTACCAATTTGACCGCGCGCGCGCGCGGCAGCGGCTGATGGGGGATCAGGATGTCGAAAATCGCTGTTTCCCCCGGCTGGAGTAGAACCGCCATTTCCTCTTCGGGCATGGGCGCGCCATTGAGCCGGTGGATGGCGAACACGCGGCCTGACTCCAGGATGCCAAAGCCGTGCGCGCTTTCGTAGCCAAATGGTTTGAGCGTCGGTCCATTAAAAAAACCCCCTTTGAACCATGCGTATTGCGGTGTGCGCTCCACGTTCACTGCTTCGACGCGGACGACACAGACAGTTTCCTCATTGCGGGCCCGCATCTCGGCATGCAATAAATCCTTGAGCTTTTCAAGCTCTTCCGGTGAAAGCATATTGTAGCCCGTGTTGGGATAACATGCGGCCCATTCGGAACCGCGCACGGCTTGGGCTGAGAGCGGGCGATTCTCCAGCGTGCAGAAGGCGGTGAGATGATAGTGCACATTTTCCTCGCGCTGGGTCGAGCGCAGGATGGGCAGGACGCCGTCCTCCAGGCGCCGCGTGATGTCATACTGGCAGGAGGCACCCGGGCCAACTACGAATCCGATACTGTAAGGCTGGTCACCCGACTCCGGGATATTCTGGAGCGTGGAGTGATAGCGCGGCTGAACATATCCCCAATAACCGAATTTGGGATCGTAGCCGAATTCAAAAAAGCGCATATCGCGGCCAAGTCCCAGCCAGGTGGGACATATCAGATCCCGATTGCCACGGCATGCATTTTCGTATGTTTCCTCCGGCTCCATCTCAATTCGTTGGGATTTGCTCACCAATCCCTGTCCGTGAATTTCCGCTTCAATTTCGGCATAAGACCGCCGATCATCACTTTCCGTAATGATGACGCCATAGGCGGGAATATAGATCGGATGGTTCCGGTTGATATCCCGCACAAAGCACGTGAACGTGTGCGGTTTGCCCGCAATGGTCAAGCGGGTGGCAAACGCGCCCACCTTCAATTGGGCATCCGCTATCCGGCATTCCAATCGCAGGGGCCCGTCGCACCGGACCTTCCCTTTTCCCAGAACGCGCCCCTTTCCTTTGACAACCCGGATCGAATGCAATTGTCCGTGAGCAACGGTTACATCCGCTTTCACCGGCCCCGCTTTCCACTCGATGGCAATGTCTTTTTTCATCTTGTTTTATTCCTTTATTTCTGTTCCCGGTCGTTGTTCCCGGATGCCTTGAGAATGAACTCAAGGGTCCGGGTGATCTTCGTAGTTGGTCGCGTGCCCGCTGTCTTTACGGCATAATTGCGTGAATTTCATGACAAAACGCCTATGGATCAGATTTTGTACTCGTTTATCCCTTCAGGTACTCAAGCGTTTTGCGCAGGCTTTCGGATGGCTCAAGCGTTGGCGCGTATTCCAGCGCGAAAACGCCCTTGTACCCCATTTTGCGGATTTCCTCCACCAGAAACGGGTAATTCGTTTCGCCCAGCCAGAGCTCGTGCCGACCGGGATGGCCCGCCGAATGAATATGGCCGATCACATCCAGGTTCCTGCGGATGTGGCCGGTCAGATCGCCTTCCATGATTTGCATGTGATAACAGTCGAAGAGCAGTTTCAGGCGGGGTGAATTGACCTCGCGGCAGAGTGCGGCGCCTTCATCGGAGCTGGTCAAGAAATAGCCGGGATGGTCCACCTTGTCGTTCAGCACTTCGAGCAACAGCGTAATGCCGGCCTTTTCGGCGCGTGCCACCGTGGCCTTGAGCCCCTCCAGCACGTTCGTGCGCATTTGTGCGCGGGAAAGTCCTTTCACGAGATTACCGGTGCAAACAATCGCCGCGCCAATATTGGCTTCTCGACAATAAGCCAGCGTGGCATCCGTGCGCTGCAACCATTCCGGCCGGCGGGCGGCGTCGGTCAGCCCGCCGCCCAGACTGCCGTCCGGCGAGCCGATCACAACGTTGGTCATGGTCACACCGGCCTTTGCGGCCCCCGCGCGAACTTTGACCGCTTGCTTCGGGTCGTTGGCATCCATGCCGCTTACGGCCGCCGTAAGGTCTGTGAACCACATCTCGACAAATGAAAAACCCGCGTCCGCCGCCAAACGAATGCGATCGAGGAACGGGCGATCCGTGAACACCATTTCCAGGCAAACACCATATTTCATGAGTAGCCCTCCAAAAAAAAATATCTATACGCACATCGGAACTTGGTTATACGTGACGTTTAGTTCGACACAAAGCCGATTCCACAAGGCCAGTTCATCCTCCGACACGCCGATTTCAAAAGGTTGCGTTCGCGGCACCGTGCGCAGGACGTGGGCATAAAAATCTTCCTTCCGTGACCACGTATAGCGCTCATCCAAGTTGGCGCTCGGGCCGATGGAGAGGGTGATGCCTCCATTGGCCAGCGCGCACAGTTGCGCCAGGTCGTTTTCCCGGATCTGGCCATTCATGATGCGCAGATTAGGGTCGCTCAGCGCGCTGGGCACCGTGCGTTCCCAGCTTCCGCAGGAATGAATACCATAGGGACCTGCTGTTGCACCGATGCGGCGCAAGCGCGGCGCCTCGAATGTCTCATAAATATTGCGCGATACCAGGGCGCGGCATTCGGAGCCGAAATCATACCCGCCCCGTACGCAAACTGCATGGCGCGGTCTGTAAATCCGCCCCCCTGTTGCGGTCCGGAGTGCGCCGATCATGGCGATCAAGACGTCTGTAATTTTATCCAGCAACCGGTGAAGTGTTTCCGGTTCGGAATAAACCCACTCCATGAGTGTCGTGGTGCCCAGCAAGTAATTGGCCGTGTCGAACGGCCCGGTCATTACTGGATTACTGAACTCAAACAGACCGCCGGTCATCGTCCGCGCGTAGCGGATCCATTCCACTGCACCCCAATAGGCGCTTTGCTCGATCGATTTCGGCATCACGGCATCAATGAAAGCCGGATCCGGCGGCAGCGGGTGAACATAAAAATTCCCGTCCGCCTGGGCCTCCACCCGCGCGCCGAAAAGATCGCAGATCCCCTGGGATTGATGATGCACAAATCGCGGCGGCGAAAGCGCGAGGCACCGGTCGCCGGGCATGGCAAGAGCGGCAACCAGCCCGGCGACGTCCTTCTCAACGCTGGAGCGCCACTCCAGCGTCCAACCGGCCGGTTTTTCCGCAGGCTCCGGCCATGATACAGCGGCGAGGGCTCGCTCGGCGCGTTTGACCGTTTCCGGGGTGGGGAGTATGCCCACGGCGATGCGCCCGATGGAACGCCTTGCCCAATGAGTATCCCATACGGGCGCATGCCGGGCGGTATGATCCTGAACCCGCAAACGGAGTTCGTCGAGCGTCATGTTTTTATCTCCAACGCGGGCTGTGGTTGCCACGGCGGCTTTGGCGCCAAGTGGCCCCTTGCCTATCTTCTTTCGAATGCCGGTCGGATATCAAGCGTTGTTTTCATTGGACGTTGGGCGTTCCCCGTCGGCAGCCAAGGGGCCACTTGTCCCGATGTTCGTTGCAGCGAACGATCGCGACGACGTGGCGACGTTGGACATTGAGCGCTTTCCCATCCGGCTTTTCCCTATCACATCTTTGCCAGTACCTTGTTGATACCCTCAGCAATGGCCCGGCATTCCGCGGCGGTGTAGTGGGAATTGATCCCAATAATAACCGCGCGGCCAAGATAATCCAGCGTGCGCGGACACATGTCCATCGCGTACGCGGGCAGTTCCGACTTCTTTACGCCGCTCCACGGCAGGCCATCCGGGGCGACCGCCTTTTGTTCCATGATATGGTCCCAGTGCGTGTAAATATGCCAGTTCTTAATCTTGGCGTCGTAAATGCCGCCGGCCGACACGCCTTCAGCCTGCATAGCC
>JBDRSI010000335.1:0-18602 GCA_043825055.1 Verrucomicrobiota bacterium | reverse complement strand
CTGAGATATAGATAAAATATCTGGTTCAGCTGTTCGAGTCCTACGAATTTTAACATTTTCACAGTTTTGTGAACAAATACCTGACACCAGGACAACGCGGGTACCGGGCACTAGTTACCATTGGTCAACTTGATACTGACGTGTCGGGACTGATCCCCTTCAATCGCGAGTATCAGATTGCCGGCGCGAGCAGTGATATCACTGTTGTCAATCTCGGCATTAGTAACGACGGGATGGCCGTGGGCGACTCCCTCAAGTTTCGTGTCAGCTATTCGGCATTACTGAGGCTGATGAACGACAAGTATATCGAGCGGGTTGTTGTTCCGGATTTGGGACAGTTTGCCAAGGAGCTTGCTGGCGGGGGTGTAGCAACATGTGTTTGACCGATATCTTGCAAGACACCTATGCCAGGGACCAACGCGTGTGGAATGCCTGCGCCTCGGTTTACGAGGACCGCATTGTGGGGGGACACCCCGATGTGACTGCCTACGAGAGTTTCGAGGAGGATTTTTTAGATCGCGTGCTGTTATACCTTGCGCGGGAACGAAAAAAGAGGCTTTGCTTGTACGATGTCGGCTGTGGTTCGGGGCGGTTGCATCTGCGTTATGCGATGAAAACGACGAGTGTTGCCCGATTAAAGCCGGCTGATGCGCAGGTACTGGAGAGGGCGCGAAGAAAAAATCCGGCGTTCGCATATGATCCCTTGTGGGCCGAGCGACTGGTGTCAGTGGGCGGTGTTGATTTTTCCACCCAGATGTTGGAGTTGGCCAGAGCTAAACTACGCAAGAACGGACTAGGTAGTCTGCTGGATCATAAAATATTTTTCGATCACGGTTCCGCGTTTGATCTACAGCCGATGGAACGCGAACCGTTCCCCGTGGTGATCAGCGTTTGCAATTCCATCGGTGTCATGCAGGGTCCCGAGGGCGCCACCAAGCTGTTCAAGGCCATGCGACGTGCGGTGGAGAGTGCGGGCGGAATCGCCATCATCAGCGGTTACCGACGCGAGGCGGTGGCAACTTTTGCTCTCTGCAACTACGAGTCTACCATGGATGTCTCCGGCCAACCCAGGTGGCTGATACCTGATAAGTATGCGACGTCTCGTTACGTCCAAGTGCCACGAGCTTATAAACGCGCCCACAGCACAGATGAATGCGTGGTGGTTGACGTCCGCGACACGGACGGCAATATCATCAGGGAGGGACAGGTGCTCACTCGTGATAACGATGCGGTGCGGGAGACGGTGGCAACGGGTCATATTCGTACCCATACGGCTTATACGTCGCACTGGTACGGATTCGATGTTTTTGAGGAATGGATCGCCAAGCACTGGCCTTCATCGAATTCATACCATATTGCGGGCAAAGATATTGATGCGTTGCGCGGCGAGCCGATGCAGCTGGCAATTCTGGACACAAGCGGAGAACTTAAGGGTTTATTGCAACGCTGGGGGCGCATGCCGGAAAGGAATGGTGCGACGTGATGTTGGATATTATTCGAAATATATGGTTAAACAATCCGCTCTGGATTACTTGGGGCGTGGTTGCGTTATATATCACTTTCATTTTCATCAAAGGCGTTTCAAAAGCCAGAGATATTCATGACAGCGATGATTTTTTAGTGGCGGGGCGGAACATTGGATGGTTTTTCTTATTCTGTACGATGGGGGCTACAGTTATCGGCGGCGGGGCGTCTATCGGTGCCATTGGCAAGACTTACGATTGGGGTATTTTGATGTTGGTGGTATCCAGTGGCTGGTATATCCATTTCATCTTCTCGGGGTTGGTTGTTGCGCCGAAATTCCGAGAGGCCAAGCTCTACACAGTAGCGGGATATTTTGGGCACAGGTTTGGCGAAGGGCCAAGATTCCTGGCCATGGTGCTCTCGCTGTTGTTTTCGGTATTTATCGTTGCCGCGCAGATGGCGGCGTTCGGCTGGGTGTTGGCATCGGTACTTCCCACGTTGACGCAAACCCTGCAACAATCCGGAGTGAGCGGCGACATGGTGCTGAAAATGGCGATCATTATAGGCGGGTTGATCGTGGTTATCTATAGCACGGCGGGGGGCCTATTGGCGGTTATTCACACCGATGTATATCAATTTATCGTGTTAATGGCCGGCTTTGCGATAACTCTGGCGCTCTTGGTTCCTGACATCATGTCAAACTGGAGTACTATGACCGACAAACTTCCGGCGGAGTTTTTGCAAATTACCGGCGGTAAAGGCTGGATTTTTTTAATTACCACCTTTTTTGCTTTTTTATTAGGCGAGACATTTGCCCCGGGTTATGCGACCCGCTATTGCATTGGTAAAGATGTGAAGCATACTCGCTGGGGTATTGCCGGGGTAGGCGCTTTTCTTGCGCTCACATTCCCGGTTATCCTGTTTTTCATTGCGCTGTATGCACGCATTTATTTTCCCGATATTGAACCACAAATGGTGCTGCCGAGTGTAGTCCGGAAATTGAATAATCCCTTAGTGGGCGGAATTATCATCGGGGCGTTATTGAGCGCGGTCATGTCAAGCGCCGATTCGGCCCTGAATTCGTCAACCGCTATTTTTGTGAAGGACCTCTTTGAACATCAATTCGCGTGGCGCGACAAAGGCGATGGCCGGATACTTAAGCTGGCCAGAATCTGTTCGGCGATACTCGGTGTGGCGGCCATTATAATAGCGGTTTTGTGGTCCGATATTATCGGATTGTTGCTGTTCACTTATCAGGTTTGGGCGCCGGCCATTATCGTGCCGGTTTTGTTTGGCGTGTTTTCCAAGAAACGTGGACTTAGGGTGACACGTCAGATCACAATCACGATGTTGGCGACTACGCTGGTAACATTCACTTATCGATTGAGTTCCTATGCGAAGACATTTGATCCGGCCGTGTTCGGCGTATTGGTGGCAATTGTAATCTTCTATATTGCCGGCTACCTGGTCAGGCTGGACCCATCCGACGTAAAAGAAGCGAAGGCTCAAGAAGAAGCATGATAAACACCAGCCTTGAAAACTAAAATGACCGGCCAGGTCTGATGCGTGATCAGCTTGAGACACGCCAGACAAGGTGCATGGGAATAACTAGAGCTTGTCCTATGAAATGAGAATTTCAGAGGGCTTCCTGTACCTGAACAGCCAACCCATGAAAAAGAAGCCTGGAGCCAGCATGACAATCCCAATGCCGCGAAGTGCGGGCGGGATGCACAAGCGATTCGGTATGCCGGGCCTATAGAATTCCGGCGGAAGATTTGCCGAAGCATCGGCTGAACGATTTTGTCAAGCCGGTGGCGGCGGCATTGTTGACGCAAGTGGGAGGATTAACGCAGCGGGAAGTGGCAGTGCATTTAAAGCTGACCACCGGTGCGGCGGTCAGCCTGCAATTGAAGCGGCTGCGCCAACACGCGTTATCAGAACACCACAAGATATTCAATCGGTTGGCGCTAGTTTTAATATTTAAGGGCTGTCCCTGGATCAAAAGGAGCACGAATAAATCATGAAACTGATGTACATATGTTTTTTTGTCGTTTTAATTGCCCACCGGGCGCTGGCACTACCTAATCCCGCCGCCGCTTACTGCGAGATGTTGGGATATGAGTATAAAAGGGTTCAAACACCCGAAGGAGAAAAAGGGATTGTTATTATCGAACCCGGTGTGCAGTTTGACGCCTGGGATTTTTTCAGGGGCAAGGTCGGCAAGGAATATTCATTCGGCGCTTTATACGGTTACGATACTGAGTGTGTTCGTACCAACATCGGAACATACGTGGCGGAATATGCGGTCTGCGTGTCGCAAGGAAAAAGAAATCAAAAGACCGGCATACGGGTTCCTTTGCAGGAGTTAATGGAACAAAAGGGCGTGCCGCTGTTCGATGAAACGATAGATGGGAGAAAGAAAGCGTCAAGCGGCGCGGATATTCCGGCTAATCGTGAAGAAGACATGTTCGGCATTTATGACGTCATGGCTCAGGGCAAAATGATTCCGACGGCATTTGATTGGCGGACCAATAGCAGTCATGCCTATATCGGTGCTATCCGCGATCAAGGCCTTTGCGGCAGTTGCTATGCTTTCGCGGCCGCCGCTTCGGCGGAAGGCACGTATAACTGGGCTATAGGCAAATATGATGCCGATTGCGTGGACTATTCGGAATCATTCATCATCTGGTGCCTGGGGAGACTACCCCAATATTCTTCCCATTTCTTCGGTTGTAATGGGGCAGATTATGACTATGCAGAACTTACGGCCCTTACCGCCGAGGGCATCTGTCTCGAAGCCGATTTTCCCTATACCGAATCTGACCCCGGAAGCTGTGCGCATTGGTCAGATCCGGTAAACGTGTTTTCATCATGGCACCGTGTCCCTTGCGGCGATATCGACGCCATCAAAACGGCAATCATGACTTATGGCGTGGTGGATGCCGCGGTTTATGTTAGCGGTGGTTTTCAATCTTATAGCAGCGGAATTTATGAAGACGCAAACACTACTTGTTACGAAACTCCCTGCTATTACTCTTCGGTAAACCATGCCATTGCCCTCGTTGGCTGGGATGATAATCCGTCGGAAGGGGGCGGCGGATGCTGGATCCTGAGAAACAGCTGGGGTACATCCTGGGGTGAAAGCGGCTACATGCGGATCCGCTATAATGCGGCCAGGGTCGCTTGTGAAGCGTGCTACTTGATATACCTTGGCACTGATATGAACGTGCGTCCGGTCACCGGCGATATTGACGGAGACGGACTGGACGATCTCAGCGCAGTCGTAAAATCAAACTGGTACATGTGGTTGTCATCCTCAGGTTATGCGCAGCGTATCGGGCCCTGTGACCTTGGAATGTCCGGCACGCCCGCCACCGGGGACATTGACGGGGATGGGTTGGCGGACCTGATCACGGTCGTGGTCGCGAACTGGTATGTGTGGTTCTCATCGTCGGGTTATGCGCAGCATATCGAGCCCTATGACCTCGGGGTGTCCGGCACGCCTGCCACCGGGGACATTGACGGGGACCGCCTGGCGGACCTGATTACGGTCGTGGGCTCGAACTGGTACGTGTGGTTCTCATCGTCGGGTTATGCACAGCATATCGGGCCTTGTGACCTTGGGGTGTCCGGCACGCCCGCCACCGGGGACATTGACGGGGATGGGTTGGCGGACTTGATCACGGTTGTGGGCTCGAACTGGTACGTGTGGTTCTCATCGTCGGGTTATGCACAACACATCGGGCCCTGTGACTTGGGGGTGTCCGGCATTCCCACGACTGGGGACATAGACGGTGACGGGCTGGCGGACCTGATCAGCGTTGTGGGCTCGAATTGGTACGTGTGGTTCTCATCCTCCGGCTATTCCCAAAGGATTGGACCCTGTCCGCTGATTGTGCCGTAATCTTATGACGGTAAAGGTGTCGCCGCAGTCGGTTGGTGATGGCTTCCTGTGTCAGTGAATCATCTCCAGCGTCATCTGGCTTGGACAGGTTATCAGTGCTTGAAAACATTTTTCACATATTGCCATACCCATTCAACATATAGATTGCGCCGAGTTCGTCGCCGAAGCTTTGATCGCACACAATCTGTGCAACTTTGCTCGCACCGCGACAATATTTGTTTTTTGTTGCAATCATATTGTTTTGCATGTATTATGACATTCAATTAACAGTGGGGTTAATGCATTTTATGAAACAAACAGCGCGCGCATAATATTTTGAGGCTAAAAAATATTGGTTGGGGTTGTGTTTTTAACAAAGGAAAGGGAGGTGTATAATGAGTACGTGTTTTAAATTGTTTTTTGGATTAGTATTAAGTCTTCTGTTCGTCGGATGCGCTTGTATACCAGGCGGCATAGCTTCGTCGAACACACCGTTGCATGCCAAGCCCTATACTGTCATCGGTGAAACGGAGGGATCTGATAGCCAGTATGCAATTCTCGGCCTTATTCCAGTAACCTCCGTCAACTCATTAAAAAGGGCGGTTAAGAACGCCAAGGGTAATATCGGCGCAGATGCCTTAGTCGACATCACGGTGGACTGTAACATGCAGTGGTGGATTCTCTTTACCAGAACAGTGACTGAGGTAAGCGCTAAAGGGATCAGGTTTAAAGGTGCATGGGAAGGCGATAATGAGGTCAAGAGATAAGGCGATCGTTAGATAGACGCCGTTCGAAAAGGGCATAGCTCACTGTGGGGTTCCAAGACGCAAAATGCAGCCTTGATTCTAGCGAAGCGGAGAGGACCAAGGGGGGCAGTGTAGTAGAACCTTCGGTTCACTACACCGCCACGCAGTGAACTTTGTTCTACTGCGTGGCTCCGCAGTCGTAACAGTTTCAGAACAAATCCCTCCAAAACCGCATGGGAGCGCACCCCTTACTACACAAGGACTTACAGCAGGGGGCCTCTGTTTATCCGTGGCGAGAAACCTAAAGAACTCGCCAGAATAGCCAAAATCACCGCCAGGCAATGGCAACAGTATCAGACTGTAAATCATCGAGACAATCCCATTCTGAAGGCATTGCAATGGATGAGACTGTTCGAAAATGAGTCCATCCGGACCTATGCCCAAGCGGCTGAGATCGTTGGCGTATGCAGAGGACGAGTTTTTCAACTCGTTTCCCTGGTCACCAGACTCCCGAAGGAAATCACCGATTTTCTGGCCGCAAACAAAGACCCGGTAATACGCGGCTACTTCAGCGAACGCCGACTGAGGCCATTAACACTCATGGAATATGATGAGCAGAAAATCAAACGTTTCCGTGCTATGCTCGCCAAAGTTGCCAGTGACGCTTGATTAGTAAAATGCTGATACTCTCAGGATGCGCGACAGAACGGAGGTAGGACTTCTCGGGGCGATAGCATCGCGTAATAATCGACGAAAAGACTTTATATTCACGACGGAATCCATATCATAACTCTCGGTATTTTATGAAACAACGATCCGAAAGAATACGGTTTCCGCCGGAAAGCGAAACGGTGGAATGGAAGCAGTCGCTTAGCGAATGGAAAGAAATCGTTGAGACCTGTGCGGCTTTTGCCACGGCCCAGGGTGGAACAGTCTATGTCGGCATCAGCCCCAATGGTGAGGCTGTCGGAATTGATGTTGGCAAAGGCACAATGGAAGATATCATCAACAAGATTGCATCGAACACAAGCCCACGCCTGGTTCCCTCCGTCTCTACCACAATAAAGAACGGTATAACGGTTATCAATGTTCTGGTCAAAGAAGCCACCAGCAAACCCGTATGGGCATTCGACCGCCCGTTACGCCGTTCCGGCCGGACGAATCAGCGGCTCTCCCAGGAAGAAGCTATGCAGCTTTTTATGGATAGTCGCAACCTTACATGGGACACGACGATTCTCGACGGTCCGACGGTTAAGGATGTGGACTCGAATGCAGTGCGGCGTTTTCTGGAATTGGCGAACGCCGAACGCCGGTGGAGCGTCAGCCCCAAAACGCCGGCCGAGAAAGTCCTGAGTCAACTGGGTCTGTGCCAGGGAAAGCGACTGAAGGTGGCCGGGCTCCTTCTGTTTGGTCGGAATCCCCAGCAGTATATGACCCAGGCCATGGTCAGATGTGCCCGATTCAAGGGCATCACGGAGATTCACTTTATCGACATGAAGGTCATTCAGGGCAACATTGTTGACCAACTGGAACAGGCAATGACCTTTATCGAGCGGAACATCCGGATGGGTGCGGAGATCAAGGGGCTTCATCGTGAAGATCAGTGGGAATATCCCTTGGACGCTTTGCGCGAAGCGCTGGTCAATGCCATTTGTCATCGGGATTACACAAGCACCGCCAATGTCCAAGTGCGGATATTTGATGACCGGCTGGAAATTTGGAATCCGGGAGAATTGCCTGCCGGGATGACGGTTGATGATCTACGCAAGGAGCATGAGTCTAAACCTCGTAATCGTCTGATTGCCAATGCTTTCTTTCTTATCAAGTATGTGGAGCAATTCGGCACCGGAATACGACGTATTATCGATGACTGTCAAAGTAGGGGATTACCCGAACCTGAGTTCAGAGTTCGACCAGGCACCTTTATCGCGATTTTCCGTCCGGCCGTGATTGCCAGTCGGTCCGAGCCTGTATCGCCGCCTTCGCTTACCGGTGAAGTCGGCAGTCGGCCCGGGGCCGAATCAAGGGCCGACTCGGGGGCCGAGTCAATTTTATCGGCCTTATTGCAGCAATCACTTTCCGCTGAAGATTTATCCAAACAGATTGGTCGCAAGACTGTTTCCGGAGCGTTTAAGCGTTCAGTTCGGACGCTTCTTAAACGCGGATTCATCGAGCGAACTATTCCCGACAAGCCCAACAGCCGGTTGCAGAAATACCGGCTCACGGCAAAAGGCAAGGTCCTGTTGCAACGAGGAAAAGGATAACGCCGTGCCCAGTAACAAATCGCAAAATACGAAGCCGCCACGTTCGGTCTCCCGACAGCGTTTGGACAAGATGATTAAAGAGGCCACCGTGGACTGCCACAACGAATCCGAGCAGGTTTGCGGACTGTTCACTATGCTCGAAGAGAATCTATCCGTGCCATTCACCACAGTTCTGCTCGGCGTGGAGGTTACGGTCGAGAGCCTCGATTTGAACGATGCCGAGGAAATCGTGGCGGTCTGCAAGCGAGGTTCGGAGAGACAGCGGGTGCCGATCCTTGATTTGCCTTTGCCGAATCCAAAGCCAGCCGGGTCGGATTGGATCGAAGCCTATCGGCGATGGGCGAAAGGGAGATGAGCATGGGCGCGCATAATATTGACCGCGCCAAACTCAGGACGGCTATCCGTCAACTCAAGAACGAGAACATTTATTACCTGCTCGATGAAGCCCTTGATATGTTGCCGGAGAAGAAGCTCGCCAAGCTCGTGGGCCGATATCTCGACCTGCGGACACTCCAACCCGATTCCAAAGAAAAGGCCAGCCTGCTCGCCAACATACAAGCCTTCGAAAAGGCCAGCCTGCGTGGCGACTACTACGAGAGTTTTGCCGTTAACTCCAAGAACTGCACCGAGATGTCCAAAGGGACCCGGTCTTGGATTGCCGAATGCCGCCGATTACTTGATCGGTGTGTAGCCGAATCCGGGAAAAACGCCCCTGATGAGACGCTTAAGGCGATCGACACGATCGTCGGGTTGCTTCGTCATATTGACAAGGGTTTGGACGACGTAATCTTTTTCGCCGATGAGGGCGGTTCCTGGCAGGTAGGAGTGGATTGGAACAAACTGCTTCCCGTCTGGTTCAAAAGCCTTTCGTCCATGTCGGAACCCGCCGTTTACGTATCACGTGTGACGGCAATTATCAACGAGTTCTGCGCCTATGACCGCGATAAGCACTTGGCTATTGCACGGCGAGTGGCCACACCGGCACAAAAACGGGCATTCTCCAATCCGAAGGGCAGATAAGCATATGGGTTCCAAACAACGAAATTCTGCCAACGACAAAACGAGCCGATTGGGCGTGCTGGAACGGCTGACTCCTGACGAGTCCGGTGCGGTCCTCCGAATTCTTTTGGAGCGCAATCAGAATCTTCGTACCGAAGCTGAGAAGATCGCCACGGAGCTTGTGGCATCGCCTTCCGCCGAAGACATTGCGGAAGATATCTTTGACGCTGTTACGTCCGTCGATATTAACGATCTGAACAGCCGGGCCGGCAAGACGCAATGGGGTTATGTCGAACCCTCGGAGGCCGCATGGGAATTGCTTGAAGAGGCGGTCGAAGATGTGATCGGCGATATGAAACGCCGGATGGGGCTTGGTCTGACCAACGCGGCTCTGGTGATTTGTTGTGGAATTGTGATGGGATTGTACAAGGCGAAAGACATTTCTTCCGACGGCGCTCTGGGTTGGGCACCCGATTTCCCCGCCGAAGAAGCAGGTCATGCCGTCGCCGAACTGATCCGCGCCTGCCCGGCAAAAGATCGGAATCCCGTGCGCGACCGTCTGTTGGCGGACCTCTCCAAATATATCCCGGACTGGATCGAATGCCTTGGCCAGGCGGCAGATCGGAGCGTTTCGGAGAAGTCAGGATCGTAGCGTGCCAGGCAATCATAAAGATAGACTCCGTCCTTTTCTGCGTTTGGATTGCGCGAACACATCGATGTTCTTCTCGCCTGATCGCAGGAAATCCAGAAAGTCCAAGCCTTGATACTTGCAGGTTTAACAGATGCTAAGCAGAACCAAATAATCCTCGATGCCTTTCAGCGTTGATATCCCCTCTATTACACGTCGAAGCCTCGCAAAAGCCTTGATCGCATGCTCGGCGTTGTTGTTGTTCCACGGCACGCCATCGTACTCAAGAAGGCTACAAATTCAACGATGGTCCATCCGGAAGCGACATCTCTGCCTGAGATTTGCTGTCCTCCAGTTCATACCCCATGGTGGCATAGCCCTTCTTTCGCTTCTCGAACATGCGGCGGGCAATCGGAATATTGGCATCCACATAATCATAGATGATGACTTCACGTTTGGTATGGTGAAGGCGATGCAGGCGGCCGGCATACTGCTGAAGCGTACCTTTCCAGGAGATTGGCATCGTCAGAAATAGGCAGTCCAGACGCGAGTCATCGAAGCCTTCCCCGATGTATCTGCCGGTAGAAAGCAGAATGCGGGACTCGGTCTCCGGTACGGTGGCCAGTCTGGCCATGATTTCCCGAAGTTGTTTGATCCCCATGTTACCGTGGAGGATGATCAGATGCCGGGCAACTGGCGCGAGGCGCTCCGCCAGGGTGTTCAAATGCTCGCGGCGTTCGGTTAGCACTAACGGCGTCTTCCCCTCGGTGATGGACGCGCGAATATCATTAACGATCAAGCTTGTCCGGTTCTCGTCATTCATGATGGCCGTGTAGATGTCTTGCATTTGAATCTGATCTTCAGGGCCAACCGTGTCCGTTCCGGTCAGTCGCGTGACGACACGGTGGGAGAAAAGTCTATGTTGGGCGGACTGTTTGCCGCTTAACGCGTAGCGGATAGGGCCACATTGCATAAAGATGATGGGGTGATGTCCGTCTTTCCGCGTGGGTGTCGCTGTCAATCCCGTAATATATCGGGCATGCACCTGACGAAGGATCAGATCATGTGTCACTGCCGAGCCATGATGACATTCGTCGAGAATAACATGCCCATACTCCGCCACCATATCGGCTACGATGCCTTGCCGTATCAACGATTGGATCATGGCCACATCAATTAATCCTGTTGGCTTCCGTTTGCCGCCCCCGATCAGCCCGATGGATTCCAGTGGGAGATCCAAAAACGTGGCCAGGCGTTGCCGCCACTGGTCCATCAACTGTTGCCGACAAACCAGGATCAGCGTGTTAACACCCCGGTTGGCGATGATTTTCGCTCCGACAACGGTTTTGCCGAAAGCCGGCGGCGCCGAGATCACACCAATGTCATGGTCACAAACCGCGCAAACCGCTTGTTCTTGTTCCGGCGATAAAGCACCCCGGAATTGGACGCGCAACGGTTTCCCTGTGCATCTCTTATCAGATAAAACAATACGAATTCCCAACTCGATGAAAAGTGCTGTCACGTTATCCAAGCATGCCCGTGGCAAGGCGATGTATTTCTCCAACACCTCCGCGCATGAGATAATCCTGGGTTTTCCAAACGTGGATTGTCGCATGGCTTGCGCCCGGTAAAATTCCGGGTTTTGAATGGCGGCCAATCGGATTAGTCGATTAATCAGGCCGGATGGCAGTGCCGCCTTCGGTATAAACAACATATTGGAATACACGATCTCGATCGTTGATGGCAGCGGCCCGGTTATAGGCAACTGTTTGTGTCCCGAGGGTGGGGTATTCCAGGGTTGCTCGTCATCTTCGTTGATCACCGCCCGGACACCCAAAATGCGCCCACGTCGCGCGGCGTCTTCCTCAATTGCCCGGACTACGGTTTCTGGCAAAAGTCGGACCGCCTTCAGAAAGGCCCATTGATCGGCATAAGGGGCAAATTGATTGTCGATGAAAAGGCTGTTGCCGGATTGAGCTGGCTCCGCTTGCAATGGAAGTGCTATCAGATTACCGAACTGGCCCTTAGGCATGGTATCCTGGCTGGGAAACAGCCGGTCATAGGAATCCAAGCCGACTTGATGACGAGCATCCATGGTTTCCGTCAATAGCGCACAACCAAAACGCCGAACCAGCCGCGCGGGAAGGGGGCGTTCAAAGAAAAACCAAACGTGAGCACCATTGCCGGACCGGGACCGTTCCAGAGCGTAGGCTATTTTATGCCGACTACATACCAGGGCAAATGCGGTGACATCCTCCATCCATGTGCTCTTATCGAAATCCACAGCCAGGAAATGGCAGGTCTCGTCTTGCAACAGAGGATAGATGCCGATGGTCATGCGGCCGGAGAAATGCTGGCGGATGTGATCCAGAGTCAGCGGCACGTAATCCTTATGAAGACAATCATGGCACTTGCCTTTTGGCTTTGGACAGACATTGCGCTTCCATTCATTCCTACAGACAGGTGAATATCCGCTTTTCCCGGCTTGGCTTTGCCATCGCCTCGGGAACACATCCTCCCGACCGCGAAAGAGGGCGGCGAATAACCGCACATTGTCATCCGTCCAGCGGAGCGATGGCCGAATCAAAGAAGAGGGCTTAGATACAGGTAAAATTGATTGTGCGGCCGGCTGTTTTTCAAGTTGCCGGAGTAAATCCTCCAGTAATGATTTTTTCGATTCCAATTCGGACAATTGTCGCCGAACTGTACCGATCTTATTTTTTAATATGATGGCCTTGGGATCGTTCGTTTCCATGACGATCAATATGCCTCATCTTATGATCACTTGCGAGTGGCATTATTCGCTTTGGATCACACGCGGACTGACAGTCGGGGTATGACAGACGGGAATGGCGAGTCTCCGGCTATGGGCTGCGGCGCGTTGGCGGGGGGAAGTCAAGGTGTTCTAGCCCTGCCTGGTTAACCAGATGGAACAGAACATCAAGACAATAAAACCAAGCGGATTTCTCAGGAAAAGCGGGGTGTCCCGGGCAAACTGTATTTGTTCTGTTCTTGTTACGATTGGTGTGTGGCTCCTCGGGCAGGGCTCGAACCTGCAACCTAGTGGTTAACAGCCACCCGCTCTACCATTGAGCTACCGAGGAATGAAGCAGATAAAAACATGTCGAACAATATCATGAAAAAAGGACATGTCAATTCCCGTTGTCAGGATGACCGGCTGCACCAATGCTTCCTCCGTCCGGGCATGGGGCCGTGAGCCTTGTCCGTCGGATCCAAGCTTGCCCGCGGCTGGTCTTTAACTGTTTTTCGCGACCCATGGCCTGTCAAGTTCGATGCATGTGGTGACCGCTTCCGCCGAACGCTGCCTTTACACCATCCGGCAGGCGCATGTCAAAAATTGAGCGTACATGGGCGCGCTTGCGAAAAAGCGAGTTATGGTCTAACAATTAACCTTGGTTCTCACTTTCTACGGAAAGAATCAAGGGAGGCAGTGCAGTAGAAGCTTCCATCTTCGCCAAGGCTACGCTGGACAAGTCGTTTCACTGCACCGCCCAGCAGTGAACCGCAGGTTCTACTGCTGGGAAACAATGCGGACGAAGGCGCGCTTGCCGGCCTGGATGACACAGCCTTCCGGAATGGCCAGCTCCGCGGTGATGTCAGTAATTTTAGCCTCGCCGATTTTGATGGCGCCTTGCTGAATGAGACGGCGGGCGGCGCCGTTGCTTTCTGCCAGGCCGGCCGCGACCAGGAGCGTAATAACCCCCAGCTTGCCGTTTTTCCGCTGGGTCATGGGAATCACGACGGCGGGTATCTCGTCCGGCTGTTTATGTTCCGAAAACACGCGCTCAAACTCGGCGGAAGCGGCCAGTGCGATGGCCGGGCTATGAAACCGCGCCACTATGGCTTGGGCCAGTTCGTCCTTCACCTGGCGTGGGTGACGTTCGCCTTTGGCGACGGCTTGTTCGCGGGGGAGCGATTGCTCCTTCTCCGGTCGGCCGAGAACCAATGACGCATAACGCCCCATCAGGGCGTCCGGAATGGACATGATTTTACCGAACATCTCCCGCGGGCTTTCGGTGATGCCCACGTAATTGCCCAGGCTCTTGCTCATCTTGCGAACGCCATCCAAGCCTTCCAGCAGGGGGAGGGTCAACACCACCTGCTGTTCCTTGCCGAAGGCCTTTTGCAGGTCGCGTCCGACAAGCAGGTTAAACAACTGATCGGTGCCGCCAACCTCAATATCCGCATCCACCCGGACGGAATCATAGCCCTGGATGATCGGGTATAGGAATTCCACCACCGAAATGGGCTGGTTATCCTTAAAGCGTTTCTGAAAATCGTCGCGCGCCAGCATCTGGGCCACGGTCACCTGCGCTGTCAGCCGCAGGACATCCGGAAAGGCCAGCCCGGCGCACCAGTCGGAATTGAACCGTACCTCGGTGCGCGAGCGATCGAGTACTTTGAACACCTGGTCCTGATAAGTTTTGGCGTTGGCGGTAATCTGTTCGCGCGACATTGGCTTACGGGTTTCCGAGCGCCCGGAGGGATCGCCGATCATCCCCGTGAAGTCGCCGATAATAAACACCACTGTGTGGCCCAGATCCTGGAACTCGCGCAGTTTGTTGAGGCCCACGACGTGGCCCAGGTGAATATCCGGGGCGGATGGATCGGCCCCGTATTTCACGCGCAGGGGCCGTTTGGCCGCGGCGGCGGTTTCCAGCTTGCGGCGCAGTTCCGCGCGGGATACCAGGTCCACACTGCGGGCTGTGAGAATGTCGAGCTGCCGTTCAATCGGGATATTCATGATCTAGAACCGCACGCACATCAAACAACAAAGACGTCCCGACGGGCGCCGAGACGTCTTTGGTCAATTCCGCCTCGGCGGACGTTATTTTTGCTCGTTCTTTTCGTCGTTCTTTTTCTCGCCGGGCCGCCATTCCTGAACCTGGCCGTTGGCCTGGCTGACCCCGAAGGCTTCATCAAAGGCGCCGGCCAAGTCCACCAAGTCCTCGCCCGGTTTGAGCCCGGTCAGCATTTCCTCCTGCACCACGAATTCTTCATCAGGCAGGGCGGCCGCCTTGATGCTCAGGCCGATGCGCCGCTCGATTGCGTCGATCTTCACCACGCGGGCGGTCACTTCCTGGCCGACTTTGAGCGCGTCGCGCACTTTTTCCACGTGCTGTTCGCCGATCTGGGAAATATGCACCAAGCCGTCAATCCCTTCCTCCAGGCTGATGAACGCGCCGAAGGAAGCCAGCTTCGAGACTTTGCCGGTGACCTTCTGACCAACCTTGTAGCGCTCCGCGATGGAGGACCAGGGATCGCTCTGCGCCTGTTTCAGGCCCAGGCTGATGCGCTGATTGCTGGGATCCACTTCCAAGACCACCACGTCCACGGTGTCGGCCTTCTTCAGGATTTCCGATGGATGGTTAACCTTGCGCGTCCAGGACATGTCGGATACGTGGATCATGCCGTCAATGCCTTCCTGGAGTTCCACGAAAGCGCCGTAGGAGGTAAAGTTGCGGACGATGCCCGTGATCCGCGAACCGACCGGGTATTTCTCCCGAACCGTATCCCAAGGATTGGCCGTCGTCTGGCGGATACCGAGCGAGATTTTTTGATCGGCCCGGTTGATGTTGAGCACCACGGCATCCACTTCGTCGCCGATAGCGAGCACGTCGGATGCGCGGCCCACGCGCTGGATCCAGGAAATTTCGGAAACATGCACCAGGCCTTCCACGCCTTCCTCGATCTCGACAAACGCGCCGTAGGGCACCAGGTTGACCACCTTGCCGTGCACGCGACTGCCCACGGGGAATTTCGACTCGATATTGTCCCACGGGTTCGGTGTTTTCTGCTTGAGGCCGAGCGAAACACGTTCTTTCTCGAAGTCAATGCCCAGGATCACAACCTCGGTCGTTTCCCCGACTTTGAGAACTTTCGAAGGATGACTGACGCGACCCCAGCTCATGTCCGTGATATGCAGGAGGCCGTCCAAGCCGCCCAGGTCGATAAAGGCGCCGAAATCGGTAATGTTCTTGACCAGGCCGGAGCGCAGTTGGCCGACCTTGATGTCCGTCAATAATCCTTTGCGCTTTTCGCGGCGGCGTTGTTCGATCAGATCGCGGCGGGACAGAACGATGTTGCGGCGCTCGCGGTCAATTTTCATGACTTTGAATTCGAACCGCTTGCCGAGGTAATCATCCAGGTTGCGCACCGGGACGACGTCAAGCTGGGAGCCGGGCAGGAAGCCCTTGACCCCGCTGACGTCCACGATCAAGCCGCCCTTTACGCGGCTCTTGATTTCGCCTTCCAGCACACTGCCTTCCTCGCTGGAGGAGAGCACGTTGTCCCACATGCGCTGTTGTTCGGCCTTGGTTTTGCTCAGGATGATTTTGCCGTCGTCGTCCTCGATCTGTTCCAGCACGACTTCGACGGGATCGCCGGGCTTCAACGTCGCCAGGTCCCGGAATTCCTCGCCGGCAATGAGGCCTTCGGATTTGTAGCCGATATCTACAAGCACTTCATTATTGCGGACTTCCACTACTTTGCCGGGAACGATGGAACCTTCCTTGAAGTTTTGTAGCGTATCCTCATACATTTTGGCCATAGCCGCCTGTTTGTCGTCGCCGAACTGGCTGAGGTCAAAATCCTTGTGAGTTTTACGCTTCATTTCTTTTTCCATGATAACAGTTTATGTACTTTACGGGCATTTGGTTGTCCTGATGCCGGCTTGGAAACAGCCCTTTCATTTCCTGCCGAAAACCCCTTGTATATCAATAAGTTCCTGCAATTGACAAGCATAATAATTAAAAAAAATGCAATGCCTCAGTTTTAGGGAATCTATTCATTTTATGTTGAGCATTTGTCAGCCGATTAAACGGGTGACAAAGCAAGCCCTTGGCGTTTTATCCGTCCTGAGCGCGGCGTTCAAGAAGTTACTGCAACGGCGCAATGGGATTGAGAGAACGATCAGTGAGTTTGCCCGCGGCGGGGGCCGGCACACCAGCTATTGCGGATGGAGCAAGACGAGGCTGGGAAACTATATGCTCGGTGCGGCCATTCTTGATGTTTTCTTGTTTTTTATAGCAGTTCCCAACGTTTAAGGTACTAATGGGCGACCCTGAATTTTTACCAGGGCCACGCTGTGGAACTTTAGCTTCAGTGTCAGGCGCTTGCCTTTGAAGCGCACGTTCTCGACGCCGACATCGCCAAGCTTGATCGGCATGCGGACGCGGTTTGGCTCGGCATACAGGCGCTCATAATCCGGATCGGGAGCCGTGAGGAGTTCCGTGGCCCCGCTCAACTCCGCCAGCCCGAGAGCTGCGGGGTTGAACTCAACCTCGACATCCTGGTCGAGATGCTCTTTGGACATGTGTGCGATCACCGCCAGCACTTCCGGGCGGTCCGGCGAACAGTAGAGCGACACGTAGATGTCCTTGCCCTTCAAAACCTTGACCATCGCCTGGTTCCGCCAGTAGGGTAGAAACTTTGCCGTCGGGACGCCGAACTCGTCGTAGATGCGGACGATCTTATCGAACCAGCCATAGTGCATGCGGTTCGGGGAAGGAATCGTGTTGTGCACCAGCGTGCCGGCCAGCGCGGCCTTGGTCATGCGGAAACGGTAGAGTTCCTGGTCCTCAACCCCGCCGCCAAATTTCGTGAGCAAGGGATCGACCGGGACATAGACACTGGAGGTGATGCCAAAAGGCAGGCTGGAGTGCTCCGAGGCGAACTCGAGGCTGGTGTATGTGTCCTGCAGGTCCTTGCCGTCGTGAAATGTGGTCGAGCTCATCTGGCGCAGACCTTCGCCGTTGAAAAAATGCGTGACATGGGTGTACGTCGGCCACTGGACGGATTCGGAGTTGTGCACGACGATGACGTAATCTTTGATGCCGTGGCGCACGAAGGATGCCGCCATGCGCTGGTAGAGCCGGCGCTGGGCCAGCAGTGGGAAGCGGCCATGGCAGCCATGCAGGGAGTTGCCGCAATGGAACGCCCCTCCGAAGTCAAGGTAGAAGCCGCGCAACGGGATCTTGTCGAGGAGCTGGTCGAACTTCCAGGCAAAGAACTTGCCGGCGTCGGACGCCGCGCAGGTCCAGTACCAGGCATATTTCTTGCCGTCCCAGGTGTAGTTAAGGTGGCAGGCCGGCGTCTTTTGCCATTCGGCGATGCGGCTGGTGACCTCGGGATACTCCTCAGGAATTATCATGGCGGCGGCGTAAGGGGTCAAGATCGCGCGGTTTGTCTCAAAATGGTTGAAGTTTTCCTGAAGCCATTGCCAGCCCTTGGAGTTTTTTTCGCCGATCGGCAGGTCGAAGAAACCCGGGGCGCCTCCCCAGCCGGCTATGCCTGAAAAGGTGACCGGCCGCCGTGGTTCAGGCTGGTTCAGATGCACCGAGTAATTGCCGGCGAAGAGGTTGAGCGGATAGTTGGGAGGCAGCGGCTTGACCGGTGTCGCCAGCAGGCCGAATTCGACGGCAAACTCGGACCCGGCCGGCACCTTGTCGGCAAAAGTTATCTCCAGGCGGGTTGTCTTGCCCTCGCGCACGATCTTAAGCGGTTGTGGGTCGCGTGTTCGCCAATCGGCGGCGGATTCGGCGAACCAGGCGATGCCATGCTCCTCGTCGCCAATCCAGACGGATGGGTAGAATGAG
>JBDRSI010000334.1:0-2717 GCA_043825055.1 Verrucomicrobiota bacterium | reverse complement strand
CTTTACCTGCGGCGAGGGCGGCGCCCTGCTGATCAACGACCCCCGATTCATCGAGCGGGCCGAAATCCTGAGGGAAAAAGGCACGAACCGAAGCCAGGTGTTCCGGGGGCAAGCCGATAAATACTCCTGGATTGACGTGGGCTCCAGCTACTTGCTCTCTGACCTGCTGGCGGCTTTCCTGTTGGCCCAATTTGAGGCCCGAAACTATATCCAAGCCCAACGCCAACGCCTCTGGGAGTTTTACGCCGCGCATCTGCGCGATTGGGCCCTCCAACACAGCGTTGGCCTGCCGTCTATTCCGGCCCATTGCGAACAGCCTTATCACATGTTCTATATGCTCATGCCGTCCTTGACCGCGCGGCAGGCGCTAATTGATCATCTGAAAACCAGGAGCATCCTGGCTGTTTTCCACTACCTGCCTTTGCACATTTCGGTCATGGGTTGCCGATTCGGCGGCCAGCCGGGCGATTGCCCAGTAACGGAAGCGGTCAGCGACCGCCTGGTGCGCCTGCCGTTTTATATCGGGCTGAGTGAAGCGAACCAAGCCCGCGTGGTGGCCGCGATTCTCGAATGCCCGGGATTGTGACCCCAGACAATGGACCAATTCACTAAATGGATCAATGCTTCCTGGCCGCTCTTGCTTCTGAACGGGCTCTTCATTGGCATCGGTTTATCCTGGCTTTTCCTGATCCCCTACAACAATGCCCCCGACGAAAACACGCATTTCAAATACAGCGTCGAGTTCATGCTCGCCCACCATCGCCTGCCGGTCTGGGGCGTGGATGACTTGGACCGGTTCCGCCATGCGCTTTCCAGCCATAACCAGATGCCGGCGCTGAACTACGCGGCGGCCGCCGCGGCCGCGCATGCCGGCCACAAACTGTTTGGCATTGAGCCTTACCAAGGCGCCCGGTTGGCTTCATTAGCCTGGGGCCTGGTTTTCATCAATGGTCTCTTCCTGACTATTAGAATATTGACCGCTCGTCCGTTATTGTCGGCAATGGTCACGGCGGCATTCGCCTTCATTCCCCAGGTTCTGTTCAGCTTTTGTTATGTAAACGCGGACGCCCACGCGCTGGGCATCGCCGCCCTGCTGGCGTTCGCGCTGGCGCGATTCTGGAAAACGCCGTCCGATACTGCCCTGGTCATGGTCGGCCTGGCCGGGGGCCTGCTTTTTTCCGCTAAATATAATTTTTTTATCTACATCCCCTTTCTGGCGGCCGGCTTTACTTACCTGGCTTACCGCAGTCGCCTGCCGTGGTCTGCCGTGCTCCGCGTGGCCCTGGCCGTGGCCTGCGGCGCCATCCTGATTTCCGGATTCTGGTATGCGCGCAATTACTGGCTTTACGGAACGCCCATGCCCCTGCTCTTCGGCGAGGAACATCTGGCGCAATTAGGGGTCCTGCGCGAGGTGGCTCCGGTGAACCGGGGCTTATCATTCACGTCCCTCCTCTGGCTGGTTCAGCAGAAATTTGCGACGATCACATTCGCCTCGTTCTTCGGCTTGTTCGGATATCTGGATGTCGGGTTCCGGCCGGCAGTATATGCTGCGCTCCGGATCATCATTCCCGCGCTGGTCGTTTTGTTTCTCCTGGAACTCCTGATGACGCGCGACCGCTCCGCCGAGTTGGCCGCCCTGTGGCTGGGCGCCTTCATGCTGGCAGTTTTGGGCCTGCACGTATGGACATGCCTGCACAACGATTTCCAGCCCCAAGGCCGGTATCTGTTTGCCAGCCTTATCCCCATGGCTATCTTTCTGGGATGGGCCGCGAGCTGCCATCGCCGGTTACTGAAATACGCTGTGGCCCTGATGGTGGTGACCGGCGCGCTGATGGTCCAGGCAATCATGCTTTTCGCCCAAACTTACGGGGAGCCCCTGGTTTTTGCGGTGTTTTGGGACGGACCGGAGGGCCGCTGTGCGGCGATCAGCCGGGCAGAGCGCGTGGAAAAAAACCGTATCCGGGTTTCTTGCGCTCCCAACGACGCCCACGATATCACCCTGGTGCGCGTGGATTTTCCCAAGCGGCTCCTGGGGCGTTACCGGGATTTCACACTGACCTTCAATACCGATGGCGACAAGCTTTGTTTTAGCGGGACCAATTTGCCGGATCCGCACTGCACGGACATGACCTACGTTCCAGGGGTAAAGGCCTTTGACGCGATCGGGCCCAATCCTTCCGTATCCTTCACGCTTCCCCCCGCCCCTGCCCCGATCCGGACCATTACCCTCGATACGGCCATCGAACATCGCCGCTTGCGCGATCCGGTATTCTGATGAATTAGGCCCTATACCCTGATAGGTATATCGTATTCGGCCAGCGGGTGAAAGTGGAAACACTCACTGGGGCGACACGGGAGACGCTCAAGGATTGCAATGGAGCAATTCTCCGATTCTGTGTCGATGGTCAAAAACGGCTTGGTATTACCCACAGATTCTGCGGAAGTCCCACTTGTTTTATTTAGAAATTATTGATAAATATCGTTTGATGATATATAATAATTGTTTATGGAGTAGTTCGGTTTGGAATCTAAATCAGAGGAGTTGAATTATGAGTAGATGTTTTCAAATCAGGATGTTGCTGGGCGGACTGTTGCTTATGGGGTCTGTCGCTTTTCTCAAAGCGGGAGAGCTTAAAGGCAAAGCGGGTGCGGCAGAAGAGCCCTATGTCGCAGTACAGTCGATAGGCTGGAGCAGGATCAGTGTAAGGCATGGACTG
>JBDRSI010000333.1:0-5710 GCA_043825055.1 Verrucomicrobiota bacterium | reverse complement strand
GAATTGAATCCATTGCTCCGGAGTCCAGCCTTTCAAAATCGCATAGAGCATGCCGCCGACAAATCCGTCGCCGCCCCCAATCCGGTCGAGCACCGTTATTTCGCGGGGTTCCACGACATGCCAGTTGGCGCCTTCGGCCATGATGGCGCCCCAAAGGTGGCGGTTGGCGCTGATGACCTCGCGCAATGTGGTGGCGAAGGCGGAAGCATTTGGGTAGGCTTTCTTTACCCGTTCAATCATGCCCTTGAAGTTGTCAATTTTGGCGGTAATATCCTTGCCGCCGGCTTCGGGCCCTTCGATTCCCAGGCAGAGCTGAAAGTCTTCCTCGTTCCCGACCAAAATGTCAGACACCCCCGCGATCTCCGCAAAGATCCGGTGCAACTCAGCTTCACGGTCCTTCCAGAAAGAGGCGCGATAATTAAGATCGAAGGAAATCCGGGTGCCGTATTTTTTCGCGGCCCGGGCGAGTTCCAGGCAGAAGACCCCTGTTTCAGGCGACAGCGCCGCGATCAGGCCCGACAGGTGCACGATTTGCACCCCCTCCTTGACGAAAATCCGTTCCAGGTCGAAATCCTTCACGTTCAGGGTTCGGCCCACCTCGCCCGCGCGATCATTATGCACCCGCGGACCGCGTGACCCATAGCCGCTGTCGGCAATATTGAACTGGTGGCGATAACCCCACGGCCCGCCCTGCGCAACTTCCTTGCCTTCATAAGCCATATGTCGGCTTGCAAGGTTATCCTTGATCAAACGGGCAATGGGGCTGTCTTTGACAAAGGTTGTCAGAACTTTGACCTGCAGGCCGAGATAAGCCGCGACACTGGCCACATTGGTTTCAGCGCTGGTAGCCTGCATAAAGAATGTTCCACTGCAGTGCACCGGCTGGCCGTTGGCAGGGGTGATCCGCACACCCATGCTGGTGGGAACGAGCAGGGCGCAGGCACAGTTTTTCCGCAATTCAATTTTCATGCAATCATTCCTTTCTGATTTGTTGCTGTCCTAACGCGGGCTGTACCCGCAACCCAAGTATGTTTCTCTCCCGGCAGTGTGGCATCGGGCTTCGTGCCGCGCTACGCCCGATATATCGCTGACGCGGAAATCAACGGTTTCTGGTTCTTCAACCGCACCTTGATCACCGCGCGCAACACCATGCTTGTAAGCTACAATCAATAACTTGTAAAAATTATCCTGTTGAGTTCGTTATCCGATGGTCCCGCGACAGGCACAGTTTCAAAACCAGGTATTCGAGAATCAAGGAGCCCGGGATGGCGCTGGAAACCATTTGGCGGCGGGCCGCCAGAATCCAGGCGCGGCGCTGATCAATTTCCGGGCGGGTGAACAAAGTCGCCTGCCCGGCCAATTTTTCGGCCACAAACGGATGCAGGGGCCTTCCTTTCTCCGATGCCAGCGCCTGCTTGAACTGCTCCGCCAGCGCTTCCGGCAAATGGGCAAAAGTCAATTTGAAATTAGCATGGCCCATCGGCTGGGCCGTGATCCACTGATTATCCAGCGCTTCCCGTAAAATCAGCAAGTGACGAAAACGTCCTTCCAGGCCGGAGATCAGACCAATGGGCACTTCACGCTGAAATAACAATTGGCGGAGCACCGTCAGAGAGCGGGGCAGGTCCCGCATGCCCACGGCGTCTGCCAAGTCCCAGGCGAACAGATCGCGGGAGGTCGAGGTTATTGTCTCAATATCCGCGGCTTGGACCTCGCGGCGGCCGCCCAGATAGGTCGTCAGTTTGGCGGTTTCCTGCATGATCTGCCGGGTATCGGTCCCGACTTTCTGCACAAAGGACTCGATCAATTCGTTGCCTGCCTGCAGGCCGGCGTCCTTAAACGCATGCATGGCGAAGGTCATTGCGCCGCGGTCCCTCTGCCAGGGCTTCTCGGCGAGATCGAACTCGATCAGTTCGCCATGGGCGATGCAGGCTTTATAAAAGGAAGTGCGCGCATCCACTTTCAGGGCCGTGATAATCAGTAAATGCCCCTCGGGAATCCCGCCGGCCATGGTGTCGGCCAGGATCTGCAATGTTTCCTGGACTTCCTTGTTCCGGCCGACGATCGGGTCGCTGAGGAAGTCTACCCCGCGCAGCCAGACGACCTTGCGCCCGCCGAGGAAGCCGATCGTCCGGATGGCCTCCAGGCACCGGCGCAGGCAGGCGAGCGCCTGGTCAATAATATCAGCCTGGCCGTCAATGATCTCCAGTCCCAGGGTCTGGTCGGCGGGCGGGACAAAGCGATCAATCCTCTCCCGGGCGGTCGCCGTGGCGCTGAATTCGTCTTCGCCGATGATCAGGCAGACGTGCGCTGATTTGGCCTGGTCTTGTTTGGGCATAACTAAATCCATGGTTAATGGCTCGCCATCCCGATCGCGTAGCGCATCGGGACAAACGCGCTTGCCACGCTTTTAGCGTGGCCACGAGTGGTCAATGGCAAGCCATCCGGCAACCATTCTTCATCTTTCATTTACCATCAGCCATTCCTCAGTGCAACATCCTGCTTGCTGGCGCCGGGAAACCTTGCTATACATGAGCGTGTTGAAGAGCAGTATTTCAAAATATGGGGCCGCAAGCAAGCGAGGATGAACGGACATGGAACGTTTATGGGCGCCGTGGCGCATGGAGTATATTGTGAAGTGCCGTCAGCCGGGGTGTTTCCTCTGCGACGCCTTTCAGTCCGAGGCCGACCGCGAGCATCTGATTATCAAGCGGAGTGCCGCGTGTGCAGTCATCCTGAACCGGTACCCGTATAATAACGGTCATTTGATGGTGGCCCCTTACCGGCACGTGGATAGCGTGGAAAGCCTGCAGCCGGAGGAACAAGCCGATATGATGGCCTTGGCGGCCACAGCCTGTGCGCGGCTCCGGGAGGTTGTCCATGCGCAGGGTTTTAACCTGGGGATTAATCAGGGCGTGGCGGCGGGCGCGGGTCTGAAAGACCATATTCACCTGCACATTGTGCCGCGCTGGGAGGGGGACACGAATTTCATGCCCGTCCTGGCCGATGTAAAAATCATTCCCCAACCGCTCTTGGAACTCTGGGAGCAATTACAGCGCGCCTTCCGTTGACCGACGGCCATTGGTTTGATGTATAGGAATTTAATGTTGCCACAAGAGAAAGGCACAAAGAAATAAGGCTGTCATTCCCGCGGAAGCGGGAATCCAGAGCCAGAAGAAATATCTGGATTCCCATTTTCATGGGAATGACAGAATGGGTGCGCGTGTTTGTCATTCCCGACTTGATCGGGAATCCATGATTTTCTTTGTTGCTGCCTTTGGCGGCCTAATTGATGTAAGGCAAACCATGCGCAGAACTCTTTTTAATGCTAATACCGATCGCTTGACTTACGGCATCCGCGA
The DNA here is from genome assembly GCA_043825055.1 of Verrucomicrobiota bacterium. Lineage (GTDB taxonomy): Bacteria > Verrucomicrobiota > Kiritimatiellia > JAAZAB01 > JAAZAB01 > VSJD01. The sequence continues at coordinate 2,348 of JBDRSI010000333.1, read as the reverse complement.
GATGGTGGAATTGGCGGCGCGGGTAGGGGCGCTCGATCCGGACTTTGCCTTTATTGGCGAGAATATCGGCGATCCCGTGGCCAAGGGCTGGGAAGTGCCCCAATTTATAAAACGCATCGTGACCGGCCTGGTTGCCTCCCGCGATAGCGCTGTTTTTGGCTACACCCATTCCCGCGGCCGGATCGCAACCCGGCAGTGGGCGGCGGATTATGCCCGGCGGTATTCGCCCGGCAGTCGCCTGGATGGCGAGCATGTCGTTTTTACCAACGGGCTCGGCGGCGCCATCAGTATTTTTTACCGGATGCTTAAGCCCGGGGCCCGCATTATTCAGCCGTGCCCCGGCTATCCCGCCCACAGTTCCACGGAGCGCTTTACCGCCGGCGCCGCCTCCATCGGTTATCGGCTCGATCCCGACAACCGCTGGTATCCGGACTTGGAGCACCTGGAGCGCCAGATCCGCCGACACCCGCAGATCGCGGGCATTCTGCTGATTAATCCCAATAATCCCACCGGCGCCGTGTATGACGCCCCAACGCTCGAAGCGATAATTCGGCTGGCCGAGCGGTACCAGCTCATGCTTATCAGCGACGAGGTGTATTTTCGGCTGGTCTATAACAGAGGCGGCTATGTCCACGTGACCGAGCTGGCCGGCCGGCGTGTTCCGCTGGTCGTCATGCGCGGGATGTCGAAGGACGTGCCCTGGCCGGGGGCCCGCTGCGGCTGGATGGAATTCCATAACACCGATTGCGACGCTGATTTCGCCCGTTTCTGCGAAAGCATCAAGCGGCCGCTCATGCTGGAAGTGTGTTCCACGACCTTGCCCCAGACGGCCCTGCCGCTGATCTATGATCATCCCGAATACAAGCGTTGGAATGCACGTTACACGGCCGAACTGGAGCGCAACGGGAATGCCATTTTCCGCATCCTGAGCCATACGCCGGGCCTGCGTGTTCCCCCGATCCAAGGCGCTTTTTACATGATGGCGTTGTTCGATCCCAAAGCGCTTAACGCCCGGCAGACCCTGCCCGTTGCCTGTGCCGCCGTGCGCGCCTTCATCCGCAAGGCGGTCGCCGAACGGACCATGCCGCTGGATAAACGGTTTGCCTATTACCTCCTGGCGGCCACGGGCATCTGCGTGGTGCCGGCCAGCGATTTTACATCCCCATATCCCGGGTTTCGCATCACGACCCTCGATCGCAATCCATCACGGCGGAACCGCGTGTATCGCACGCTGTCTGCGGCCGTTCAACGTTACCTTGCATCATGATCTTCGAGTTATCCAGACTGTTCCTTAAGAACACCAAAAAGCGCCTGCGTCCATCCGACCAGGCGCCGAACAAAGGCGTCTTGGCCTTTGCCAACAAGCCGGCCATGGGCCTGGTGTACTGGCTGTTGGTATGGCTGGCGGCGTTCCTCCTGCAGATGGTGGCTAATGGCGTCGGGCCTGCCCACCATAGCCTTGGCGTAGGCGGGCCGATCCGGTTTGTGCCCGGGCGCGCATCGCCCGTGACGGTCGTAGCCACAATGGATTTTCATCACTTTGATATACAACCCGCGCGCGCCACTTCGGTTCGTTTTGACTCCAAAGGCCAGGTGCAGCCGAACCTGATGTTAGTGTCCGCCGGCACCGTGCTCGTGGAGCGCGGTCAGAAAGTGGATGCGGAAACGATCGAAAAAATCCGGGGCTACCAGGCACAGCTCAAGGATAGCGAGCCATTTTTAAACCGACTGCAGAAGCTGGTCGGTGACGGCATGCTCCTGTTCCTCGGACTAATGGTCACGGCCATCATGTTCCGGTTTGTCAAGTCGAGGGACATCTCGCCGAACTCGATGATCCTCCTGTTCCTTTTGGTTTCGCTCCTGAGCCTGGCGCCGGTCAAATGGTTGTTATGGCTGGAGTTCGATCGCCTGCCATGGCTTTCCCCGTTGGTGGATGCGCTTATGCCTTTGGCGCTGGCGCCGCTGTTGATGTCAATTTTGATTAATCCGCTGGCCGGCCTGGTGGTGGGATTCTGGGTGAGTTTTGTCGCAACCGTGCTGGCCGACTACCGGATCAGCGTGTTTGTGACGGGCCTGATCGTGACCGCCGTCGTGGTCCGCTTTACCCGGGCGGTCAGGACGCGTTCGACACTGTTCCGGATCGGCCTGTGGGCCGGACTGGCGGGCGCCACCTGCGCGGCCGGATTTGCCGCCATCAGGATGCCCGGCTATGAATTCGTGTTCTCACAATGCCTGGCGAGCTTGGTTGCCGGCGTGCTCGCGGCCCTGATCGTCATGCTGTTACTCCCGCTCCTGGAGATTATATTCGGGATTTCCACGGATATTTCACTCCTGGAGCTTTCGGACCT
>JBDRSI010000332.1:0-3968 GCA_043825055.1 Verrucomicrobiota bacterium | reverse complement strand
TCCCTCCCGTCTCCGGCCTAAATAATATCATAAACTTCTTTCTTTAAAATGACGGAAAGATTAAAACGAAAGTACAGTTCGTCGTACACGATAAGTATTTTAATTTGTTCAGAGTTCACAGGTCACAATTCCTTTATACTTCTGAATATATCCTGCTCGCCGAACGGCTTGTCAATAAACCGGTTGACTCCCAGATCCCTTGCCTTTTGCCGGGTCTCCGGGTTGCCATAGGCGGAAATAATATTTATAATCATGTCGGGATGTATCTTCTTAATTTTTGAAACAAGCTTCATGCCATCGCCGTCCGGTAATTTTAAATCCAGAAATATCAGGTCATACAATTTTCTTTTTATATTCCTGACAGCCTCTTGCATGGTGGCGGCGCAGGCAACATTATAATTGCGCGAGGTAAGCGTATCGCTTAAAAGGCCGCGGAGATCCTTTTCGTCATCCACGATTAAAATATCTTTTATCCGGCTTCCAGTCTGAACTTTTCTGTCCCGTTCCTCTCTTTTTGTCTTTCTGGCCCGGATTCTTTCGTGGCGTCTGAACCAGGGGATGAGTTCCTCAAGTTCCTCGGGTTTGCGCCAGCCGGAAAAGCCGCTTTTCCAGACCACGGTCTCGCCCGATTTTATCTTGCCGACTGAAATCCAGGACTTTAAGCGCGCGTCTAATATCTGTCTATAGATGTCGACGCTTCTGCAGGCAGGCGCGCCAGCAGGCCCAGGAGCCGGAAATGCGCATTCCTTTTCACGATTACCGGACGACTTCCCAATGTCCGCCCTTGTCCGGGCCGATGCGTTTTAATCGGCCTGCTTTCTTCAGATTATGCAGGTGATTTTTAACAGCACGAGGACTGATGGCCAGTTGGGATGAAAGCTCATCAATGGTTATGGCCACATACCGCCCGATTGCATCGAGGATTTTCTGGGCACTTTTCTGGGCACTTTTCTGGGCACCTTTCTGGGAACTTTTCTGGGCACCAAGACGGTGGATCTGACGATTCCCGAGTTTGGTCTGACGATTATCTGACGATTGGTTTATGACGCCTTAGGCGACCCTCCTTTTTACGATTATCGGACGACTTCCCAGTGCCCGCCCTTGTCGGGACCGATGCGGCGGAGGCGGCCATCTCTGCAAAGACGATTCAGTTGCCATGCGACGCCCTTGTCTGTGATGCCAAGAGTAACGGCTAGTTCGTCTGTGGTAAGGGATGGCGTTTTCCGAAGAAAGTTCAGGATTTTCTCCCTAGTTTTCTCCCTAGTTTTCTCCCCAGTTTTCCCCCTACCTTCTTCTCCAGTTCTCACCCCGGCTTCTGACGGCAACGGAATGACCGTCACGAACGGATCGCCCTCTACGAATCGGGGCTTGGCGCCCTTGGCGTAGAACGGCAGGTATTTGTTCACGTTCAGCACGCCGGACCCCAGTTCTTCGCCGCGTCCCATTTGCATGAAGAATTTGGAGAGAGTCGGGTTCTTCGGGAACGGCGTGAAATGACCCGGCCGGATCGGGCCATGACCATGGGGAATGGCCGCGTTCGTGGTCTCCACGCGATCCCGGTAGATGATCAACGTGGCCGGTGTGGCATCCGTATATTCCCGATGCACAAGCAGATTCGAGACCACTTCCCGGAAAATCTTTTCACGAAGGCTGATTCTACTGGTGCCTTCCAGGTAGAACGGATCGGGAAGATGCTTTTCGACAAACTCCATCAACCTGTCGTAAGCATCAATCAGATTGACTCGGATATTCAGCCGGTCGTCATACCGGTCGAGGTTTTCCCGGCGGACCAGGGCGTCTATCTTATAAGCCGGAACCAATTGCTGGATTGTCTCTTCCTTGCCGAACAACAGTCCCGCCGCCAGTGTGTATCCTTTTGTGCGGGCAGCTGTATCAATGCGCCACAAACCGGCCTTTACCAGTATGTCTTTATTGGAAAGACGCAACCACGGATGTTTCGGATAGAACACCTTGATCTCACTGCGAGCCTTGTCAAAAACCGCCGACTCAAAATCGGACAGTTTCAAAAATGGATAAACCACCTGTTCGGTGTGATAGCCGCTTTTACGGTTAACGATTGCGGCAATTCGAACCGGATCCTGCACCCGGAAATCGCCATCATGTCCACGGTCATACACCACCCCGGCGCAACGGTGCGCCTGCGGGCTTGCAGGGACGTGCAGAATCAAAATCATCCGGCCATCGTGCTCCACGGCCTCCGGCGAGAGAATGCACGGCGGATCGAGTTTTTGGGGGTTGTTCGACAGATTTACGATGTCCTTGGTTAATCTTTCCACTGCGTCCGGATCGACGCCTGTCACCTTCCCCTCGTCATTCACGCCAAGAAGGATTGTCCCGCCATCTCTGTTCAGGAATGAACAGATTGTCTCGAACAGACTGCGAGGAAGTTCCCGACGCGCCTCTTTGAATTCAATCGCGGAGCGTTCGCGGCACTTCAACAGTTTTTTAACCTGTTCATCATTCATAACCGCATCATCCTAACCAATGTGGGCTTTGCCTGCATTAGTATTTAATTATTATTTCGATTTCTCTGCGCATTCCCAGCGGTTTTGAATGTATCAGGGCGTGTCCGGAATTACCAGTTGAAAGAGGCGGCATGGGCGGGCATGCATACGACCGCACGGCATCACAGTGCCGCAGCCAGTTGCCGGAGCCGGGCCTTGTCTGCATCCGTCGCCGATCCAGCCGCAATTTTTCCGGCCAGGGCGGACAGTTCGTCGGTCGGCTTCAGTCTTGCCGGTTTGCCCCCCGTCAAAATGCCGGGCATCGCGCCGGCCAGGGCTTGCTTGAATTGTTCGCGGTCCGGTCGGAAGTAGTGCTTTAGCACGATTTCAACTGTTGCGTGGCCCGTCACGCGGCGGACAAGTTCAACCGGGACGCCGGCGGCCAGGGCTAAGGTGACAAAGGTCGACCGCAGGGCATGCCAATCGCGGACACTGGCAGCCCTTTGTCTGTGTTCCCGCGTCACCCGCGTGATACGTGCAATATCGGCTTTCATGCCTGGCCCTTGCACACCGATAATAAACGCTTTGCCGATCATGTCTTGAATGGCATGCAGGTCGGCGGATACGGTTGCCTTGCAGAATCCCGCTTTCTCAATTTGCCTGATAGATTCCCCGGCACAGTAGCGGCGGAAAACCGCTAACATGCGGGTCCGGCGCTCGCTGGTGAGGATCTTCGCGGTTATGGCGGCCACACCCTCAGTTTTAATTTCAGCGGCAGGGACCATGGCCGGCAAGGCGGCGGGTTCCCCGACGTTGAATGCGTTTGCAACAATCTTCTTGAAGCGCCACGTCAACCCGTTCGGGTTCTCTTGCAGCATACGGGCAGCTTGTGGAAAAACATATTCGCTACGGTTGCCTTTGCACTCTTTCAGGACAGACATCAACGGCCCAAATATTGGGATTTCGACTTCCGCTTCAGTCTTGCTTGTCTTGACGGCCAGCATGCCGACTTTCAGATCCACGGCAGACCATCGCAGGGCGCACACGTCCCCGCGGCGCATTCCAGTGCACGCGGCGGCCATTATCAACGGATACATGAAGGCATCTTCGCGCGCGGTGTCCAGCAGGACCTTCAATTCCTCGGGCGTGAAGGGTTTGCGGTGAACTGTCTCGCCTTCGTCGTTCGACCGGCGGCCCACAAAGGAAGCAAACGGATTCGCGCCCCCCACGGGCAGGAAGCGGGCAAAGGCTTTGTTCAACAGCCGGACGGTGGAACGCGCCGTACTCCGCGCAAGTTGGGCTTGAATGTTGGCCACAAACGCAGCGGCGTCCGCGGGGGTCACTTCGTACAGGTACACAGCGGCGGGGTTCGCGTCCCGCATGAACGCGGCAAAGCGTTTGAAGCGGATATCACAGCCGGCAAGGTGTCGCTCACAAGCGGGTGTCTCGCGGCCCAGGTTGCGCCAGAGGGCAGGCAAGGCATCAAGCCGGGCATATTCCACA
>JBDRSI010000331.1:0-7935 GCA_043825055.1 Verrucomicrobiota bacterium | reverse complement strand
AGGTTACATCCACATTCACGACGCCGCTACCGTTCGTGCTCAATCCGCACTGGTCCCATGCGGTCAGCAACTTAACCAGGCGGACTTCATGTTTTTTGTCGCTACCTCCCGGCTCAGGGCGCGTCGGCATAATGCCCTCACGCGGCAGGACCAGTTCGCCTCGCCCGGTCAGCTTGATCCCGGGCATCCGGGCGGCACATTCCTCCACCCGCAGTCGCGTGGCATCTTCCGCGCCACTCGCTCCGCTCGCGGAGCGGCTGGCATCCCAAGCGACGCGCGCAAACAGGACCTGGAGGTCAAACCGTTCCATTCTGGCGAGCGCCGCATCGTTCGTCGTCGCACTTTGAATTGGCACGGACACCAGGCCGTTCTTGATGAGCGCGCCAGACACGCCGTTTTTGCCCTTTAACCAGGCCAAGGGATGGAGGCGCAGAACTATTTTTTCGGCCTCGAGCAGGGGAACGCCGATATCGCCCTTGCGGTGACAGCGGACCTGCGTCGCGATAATGCCCTCGAATACCCCAAGCTTCACCTTTGCCAGCGTAATCACCAGATCGCTGAACTGCAGTCGTTTCTCGATATTCCGTGCCAGCACATCCGGCAGCCCGATGAGGCTCAAATAGAGCACGGCCACGAGCGCCACTATAAAAACAATAAACGCGCTATACCTGATTTTGCGCAGTATCATACCTTTACCGTAACTATTCAGGTTGTCATCCAGAGCGGAGCGAAGGATCTCCAAATTCGGGGCTGATCGTAGAGATTTCTCGCTACGCTCGAAATGACAAACTTGTTTATATAGGCCATCTGCCGACTCGCTGAGTAATTACCCTTCACCGTGTTATATCCTGTAGAAGCTGGTTCGCCAGCGCTTTGGGAAGAATGAACACCACCTCCTGCCCCTGCACTATTGCGTACACGCCCAGATCCTCGGAAGTTTCTCCCAGGACAAGGGTTTTTTGAATGCCTTCCTGACCACTCAGGATGAAGGTTAAAGAACCGCGCGGGTCTTTCAATCCATAAATACCGAGGTCGTTGCGCCCTGACCGCTCGAACCGCACGGCGCGCAAGGCCGCCATCTTTTCCAGCAGAGTTGTAATGACCGCCAGGTTGACTGGCCCAACGCAGGGCGCCACCGGGACCCACGGCCCCGTTCCCTCCCGCGTCACCGCCTGCGCGACATCCTTTTTACGGAGCATAATCTTCGTAACGGCCGAGGGGGCAAGGGCCAGCACCACGCTGTCGCGATAGGCGACCGGATCGAGCGCCAGGGTAACCGCCGCCGCCACCGAGAGCTGGTAGATCTGATCCTCATCTTCAAACTTGGCATAAATATATTCCTTGCCCGGTAGAGGCCGGCTCATGGCCAATGTCCGGCCGGTTGGTAGTATGCCCGCGGCCTGCGCGGGCGCCGTCGCGCCGGCCACGCTCTGCGTGGTGGCATCCAAGACCGGCACGGCATCAGCCATGCGAATCACACGGGCCGGCGGCTCCAAACCCAGGTTCAGGAGATTGGTGCTGCTCAGGAACCCCTCGATACGCAGGGCATTCAGGCGGTTGATCAGATCTTCCACAATGCGGGTATCCGCTTTCCATTGTGCGGGCTCCGTCACCTGCCAGCCGCCGGATGCGGCCTTCTGGAGCTGTAACACCTTTTCGCCTTCCTCGACCCGAATCCAGGCGATGGCAGGCGCCGCCATGAAATAGAGCCGCGAATCACGGAGATCGCTAACGCCCACTTTCAAGGCGTCAACCTGATCTTTATAGACGGTAAACACCGAGCCGGTTCCGCGATAGGCCGTATAGATCAAATCGCCCTTTTCGTTGGTCCGATTGCCAAAACACAGCTTAAGTCCGTTCTTTTCCTCATCTTTCCAGATGTTGAGCTGCAGAATCGCCTCGTCGTCACTCAATCCATAGATGGCCGGGTCGGCTATGCGCTCGGCCACGAATTGTTGAATCTGGAGATCGAAGAGCTGTTCCAGCAGACTGGAAACCTTGAACCAGTCGGCACGGGCCGTAATGGGTTTATGAATGATCCACTCCGTGCCTTCCCGGATGATCTCGACGAGCGGACCACCAAGACGCTTGATTGCGAGGCCTTTCACATAGGCGGGCGCGCCGGCCAGAAGACGGGGATCGCGGAGATCAGCCGCCGCGCGGGGAATGATGTCCAGCAGATTCGTCGAGGTGGCAATGACGGCATCTGAATTGTCCACCTGCACATATACCGCGTCCTTCATCGGCGATAGTCCGCCGACGGCGAGAGTATAGCGATGTTCCGCATCGCCCAGAACCATGCGGGCCAGGGGCTTGCCCAGCCCGTAATCATCCAGGGAGAGTGAACGGCTTGCTCGCTGGGCGGCCGTCACTATTTCCCCGCGGGGTAATTTAGCCATTACGGCCAGCATGTGATTTAGTTTGATACTGTCGGCCCGCGCCTCCACCGGTTTATGAATTATCCATTGACCCTGTTCATTCGCGCACGCCACGAACAGGGTGTCCCGGGAAAAAGACCAATAGATGACGTTCTCCGGCTCGATATCCAGGAGACGCAGATTCGGCCGGTCCTGCTCGCCCTCGTCTTTCCCGCCCCACTCCACAACGGCAATAAATGCGCCCAGGAGCACCGACAGGATCAGCAGAAAAAATGTGGTTCGACCATGCATGGCATTATTCAGACCCCGAAGCGGGGCAACTTTACCTGTCAATACATGTGCTATTACTGTCATCCAGAGCGAAGCGAAGAGCCTGCCCTGAGCCTGTCGAAGGGATCTCCGCAAAGGCGCTGATCCCAAATGAGATTCCTCACTTCGTTCGGAATGACATAACTTTGAAATTCCTATGCATTGAATTAAGCCTATTTGCGCCGATGGGCCCAGACCATAAGTCCCAGCAGGACCACCAACCCCGGAAGACCCGCCACCACAAGCGCCGCAAGCCGGCGCAGATGGCCCCGGTCCAAGGCCACTTGGATCGTCGCCGGCTCGCGGGACGCAATCGTGAGCGTCTCCTCACGTTCCAGCAACCAATTCAGGGCATTCATAAAGAAATCGGGATTATAGCCTCCCAGCAAGGCGCCGTTTGCAACCAGCACCGAATCGCCAACAATCACCAGCCGCGTCGGCTGGAGTTCCACTTCCATGCCAGGCACGGGCCCTTTTTCAATAGCCACAGCCACCGGCACCGGCCCGCCCTGATCCACCCCGGGATCAAATTTTGGCGGATTCTGGTTGACCGAAAGTTCCGCCCATCCCTGGTCGCTGCTCGAGGCCAGTACGGTGACGCGCGGCTTGTCCGCCGGCTTGTCCGCCGCGCTGTTGGTCCCCACGAGCGGCTGTACCGACCGGGGCATGGTGAAAATGGTGGTTACATTTTTCAACCGCTTGGTGATGGGATGCTCTCCGTAAGTCGTTACCAGCAATTGCCGACCCGCCGTGGCCGAGCTCACCACGCGATCCGATCCCAGTCGCACGCCCCAGAGCTCGAGCATTTCTTCCAGCCCGGAATCCAGGCCGGGGTCTACCAGCAGCAATAACCGACCGTGATTATTCAGGTAAGCTTTGATCATTTCGACTTCCAGATGCGTCAGTCGTTTGGTCGGCCCCGCAATGATCAGGGCGGCGCCGTCACCGGGCACTGCGCTGACCCCGCTGAAACTCAGCGGTTTGATCTCCAAGTTGTTCTTTTCCATGGTCCGGGCAATGATGGAATAGCCCGTGTAGGGATCAAAATTGTCCGTCTGACGCTCGCCGTGGCCCGTAAGAAAATAGACCACGGGCTTGCGGGCCTGCAAAAGGCCCTGGAGCGCGGTCGAAAGCGCCTGCTCGCCACAGAACCGCCGTAGAACCTTGGCGCGGCCGGCGAGCGTTGGCGTGTAATCGTAGTCGGCCAGATCCGCCACCGGCACGATTCGGCGCCGGACCCCGGCATCGAGCACGATCACATTCGGCTCGCGCAGATCATATTGCAGGGCAAGCTCCTTACTGCGGACCATGTCGCGATGGGGATCCACATACTCGACACGCAACCGAGCGGACGCATACGCATATTCCCGGAGCAGGCTTTGTACATCGCGATAGAGTTCCTGTTCGCCGCTCATAAAGACAACGATCCGAATGTCCGTCGGCAGACGACCCAGTAAACTCTTGGTTTCCGCGGTCAGGGCATAATACCGCGCGCGGCTTACGTCGAACCGGAGCGGATAATGACTGGAAAGGTAATTCGCCATGAGAACCATGAGCGCCGCGAGCCCGAGCGTGACCCACACGTTGAAACCCGTCAGCCAACGTTTGAATGAAAACCAGTGTTGCATAGTTACTTCCACTGCCGCGCTTCAATCGCCTTGACCGTGGCAAACACAAAGAACACGGCCAGCGAAAGATAGAGCACGATGGGCCGCGTATCCACAACGCCCTGCGCAAAGTCCTGGACATGCTGGGTACTCGACAGGTACGTCAGCGCCTCCTGCACCGCGGCGCCGGGCAGAACCAGCCGCACAGTATCCAGGAAGAAAAAGATGCTGACCGCAACGAAACAGCCCACTGCCGCCACGACCTGACTGCGCGTCAGGGCCGAGACAAACATGCCGATGGCGATGAAACAACTGCCGATGAGCCACAGGATTAGGTAACCGGTGAAAATGGGCCTCCCGTCCAGGGCCGCCATGCCGCTCGCCACGGCCTTCAGCAGGATAAAATACGCCGCCGTGGGCGTGGTCACCAGCAGGAAGAACACGAGCGCGCCGGCATATTTTCCCAGTACGACTTGCAGATCCGTCACCGGCGCAGTCAGAAGCATTTCCAGCGTGCCGGTGCGACGCTCTTCGGCAAATAACGGCATGGTGATAAGCGCAATGGCCGCCAGCACCGCCACCCAGAAATAGGGCGCGCCGAACAGGAGTTCGCCTATGCCGATTTGTTCGCCCAGATGCTGGACGAGGGACCGGCAGAAACTTAAGCCCGCCACCACCAAAAACGCCGCCATGATCACGTAGGCCATGGGCGTGTGAAAATACGCCCGTAATTGTCGTTTTAACAGAGTTACAATATTAGCCACTGGTTGATCCCCGACCCGCGGACGCGGTTAATTTGACAAAAACGTCTTCCAACTCGAACATCTCCAGGCTCAATTCGCGCAACGGCCAGCCCTGTGCGGCGGCAATCCCGAACACCGCCGGACGGATATCTGTGCCGGGGTGGCACCCGAGCCGATACCGGCGCCATAGGGCCGACCCACGGCCAAGACCGCTGGCCGCAGGCCCCACCAACCGAACCGTCAGAACCCCGCGCACGCACTGGAGCCGTTTCGTCACTTCGTCCGGCGGACCCGCAATCTCGGCCACCACGTTGACATTGCCTTGCAATTGGCCCGCCAGGTGCTCGGGCGAATCGGACGCCACAATGCGCCCGTGATTCATAATAAACACCCGCTGGCAAATGGCTGCCGCCTCCGCGAGCGAATGGGTCGCCAACACCACGGTCCAACGTCGTCCCAGGGCGCCGATCAACTCGCGCACGGCACGTATCTGGTTCGGATCGAGCCCGATCATCGGCTCATCCAGGATCAGCAGTTCGGGACTGTGGATCAGGCTGTCCGCCAGCGCGAGGCGCCGGCCATAGCCTTTCGAAAGCTGGCCGATGATGCGCCGCTCCACGTCCTTGAGTCCGCACAGGACCTTCACTTCCTCCATGCGCGCGCGGCGCCTCCGGCGAGGTATGCCCTTAAGTTTCGCCCGGAACGAGAGATATTCGTCCACCCGCATTTCCGGGTAGAGTGGCGCATTTTCCGGCAGGTAGCCAATTCGCCGCCGTGCTTCCAAGGAATGCAAAAACACGTCCAGCCCGTCAATGAACACCCGGCCTTGCGTCGGCGCCAGGTAGGTGGCCAACAGGCGCATCAGCGTCGTTTTGCCGGCGCCGTTCGGCCCAAGAAAACCAACAATCTCGCCGCGCGGGACCTCGAAAGAAATATCGTCCACGGCCGCGGCCGAGGCAAACCGCTTGGTTACATGTTCCACTTTAATCATGGCAGGCTGTGACGAGCAATAAGAATGGCCTGATAACGACCTGACTTCCGGAAATTCAAGGTTAACTCTATCGTTATTCATCCTGTTGATCAATTCCAAAAACGGGCTATACTGTTGAAGGCCTGACGACAGACGACGGACGACGGACGACAGACGACAGACGCCGGAGTCTGACCTCTGATCTCTGACTTCTGACCTCTAGCATAGAAAGCTGAAGGCATTCATGGAAAACGATCCAAAGGCCATAACCGGTGAGCGGGGATTTCCTTGGACGGAACGCCACCTGCAATGCGTGTGGTTCGACGCCGCTCTGCGTCCCGGCACATTGAAAACCGAACAAGGAGATGTGATTGTCGTCGAACATCCCGGTCAATGGAACATGGAAGACGGGCCGGATTTCCTGGACGCCGTCCTGCGCGTGGGTCCCGACCGGCGCCGCCTGGCGGGCGACGTCGAAATTCATGTCCATCCCGCGGATTGGCAGAGGCACGGTCATGCCCGGAACCCGGCCTATGCCCGCGTCGTCGCGCACGTGACTTACTTTTCCGGCGCCGTGGCGGCCGTCCCGACCTCGCAGAGAGTCGGGACCATCGGCGGCGCCATCCAGGTTGCGTTGAAAGACGGTCTGGCGGCCAATCCGTTTTTTTCGTTTGAAAGCCTCGACCTCGCCGCCTACCCCTACACCGTCCGCGAGCCGATCACACCCTGTGCACAGGTATTGAAAACCTGGTCCCCCGATCATGTGGCGGGACTGCTTGAGTCCGCTGGTGAAGAACGCTTGCAAGGCAAGGCCGCGCGGATGGCAGGCGCATTCGCCTCCAAGCCGCCCGACCAGGTCCTGTATGAAGAAATTATGACCGCGCTGGGCTATAAAAATAATCGCGCGCCCTTCCGGTACCTGGCCGAGCAGTTACCCCTGGAAACCCTGCACAAGGCATCCGGCCGCAACACCCTGAAAGCTTATGCGCTCCTGATGGGTGTGGCCGGCCTCCTGCCGGCGCAGACCCCCTCGCGCTGGGACGCGGAAACCCGCGCTTTTGTGCGGCAATTGTGGGATCATTGGTGGAAGCATCAAGCCGCCTGGAGCGCGCGGGCTTTGCGCCGAAAAACCTGGAAGCTGAGCGGTCTGCGGCCGCAAAACCATCCCCAACGCCGCCTGATGCTTGCCGCCATCCTGTTTACCCGCGCAGACGATCTGACCCGGTCACTGACGGCGCTGAACACCACCTCTGCCGACGAGTGTTTCCGGCAAATAGCAACCTTCTTCCAGCCCGAAGCCGACACCTACTGGCAACGCCGGTTGACTTTCGCCGGCAAGAGGCAATCGGCGATGATCTCTCTTATGGGGACGCACCGCGTAGCGGCCGTCGTCTCAAACGTATTTGTTCCTTTCCTCACGGCTTTGGGCAACCGGCAGGTCATGAGCCCTGCATTTCTACGGCGCCTGCCGCCCGAAGAGAACAACCAGATCGTCCGACAGACGGCTCATAACCTGCTGGGTCCGGATCATAATCCGGATCTTTACCGGTCCGGCCTGCGCCAGCAAGGCTTGCTCCAGATTTTCCACGACTTTTGCCTGACCGACCGTTCCCGGTGTGGAAACTGCGCCTTGCTGAAAGCGCTGGCAGAAGCACGAAAAGCGCGTTAGTGCCTATCCACCAGAAACCTCTATAAAAAACAAGAAAAGAAACCGGAACATTGCCCACGAAACACGCGAAAGGACGCGAAAAAAGAAAAGATTTTCCTTTTAAATTTAGCGTTCCTTTTGTGTCGGTAATGTGGTCTCTTGGGTTCAAAAAAGAGTGGGAAAAATGGAACCAAGGGAGCATCGTATACGGCCAGTGGGTGAAAGTGAAAACACTCACTGGGGCGACACGGGAGACACTCGAGAAACACGTTGGAGTAAC
>JBDRSI010000330.1:0-3098 GCA_043825055.1 Verrucomicrobiota bacterium | reverse complement strand
AAAATTCCAAAATCCAAGTTCCAAATTCCAAGGAAATAGAAGCAATTAAAGCAAAGGCCAAAAACGGAAAGAAAACCGGATTTATTTTGTCTTTATTGGAATTTTACTATTCCTTGGAATTTGGATTTTGGAACTTGGAATTTCTTGAGTTGTTGGCACAGCCCGCGTGGAAGACAAAAACAGCATGCACGTCCCCATCAGTCTTCGCGTGATTCCGACCGACTGGGCCGCTCCGTTGGATTTGCCGGCGGCCTTTGGCCGGGCGCCGCAACGGCTGGAAGTGGACCTGGGATGCGGAAAAGGAAGATTTTTGCTGGCCCGCGCGGCCGCGCACCCGAAGACGTCGTTTTTAGGATTGGACCGGCAAACGCGGCGGCTGGCCAAAGTAGAGCGCAAAGCGCAACGCGCGCAACTGGCCAATATCCGCCTGCTCTATGCCGAGGCCGCCTACGCCGTCGCGCACCTATTGCCGAGAGGTTCGGTCGCCGCCTATTACATTTTTTTTCCCGATCCCTGGCCGAAACGCCGGCATCATCGGCGGCGGCTGTTTGACACCGCCTTCCTGGATGCGCTCAATACCACCTTGATGCCCCGCGGTTGCATCCATCTTGCCACCGACCACCTGGATTATTTTGAAAGCATCCGGCGCCTGCTGGCCGGGGATGCACGGCTTGTGGAAAGGGAAACGTTTATCACATCCGATGAAGAACGCACGAATTTCGAACTGATTTTTCTTCAACAGAATAAGCCCATCGGCCGCTGTTCGTTCGCGAAAAAGGCCGGCGTTTCGGGGTGATTTTTTAGCAACTGCTCACAAGTCATATCCAAAGATATTTTACCACGGATATCACGGACCTGCCCGCAGTGCTACAGCGTTGCAGGCGGGTTACACTGATAAGGGTCCGACCGCCTGACTGTATGACCATCCCTCTGATATCCGTGTCATCCCTGTAATCCGTGGTTCCGAGTAGCTATATTTTTTGTTTATTTTTTTGTTTTTCAGTTGCTTTTTCTGGTATGTATTCATATAATACATAACTTATATGTGAAGGAAAAAAATAGTTATGCCCCGATCAAAAAATAAGACTGATACTCAGCACCAGGACAAGCCGGCGTCTTCACCAGATCATGTTGCCAATGAAGAAGTTGCGACAGAAGTAACCGCCGCGGAAACGCGCCCCGCCAAGGCGCCGGCTGTCACTCCATCTCAGCCGGTGACCACCCCAAATGTGACGCCCAAAAACAGCCCCGACGAAAAGCCGGCCGCGGAGGATAAATCCGCGGCTCCTGTCGCCTCCGAAGCGGACAAGGCAACCGCTTCCAAAAAGTACGATGCCACCACCATTACCGTGCTGGAAGGCATGGATGCCGTCCGGTTACGGCCGGCCATGTACATCGGCGACACCTCCGTCCGCGGGTTGCACCACTGCGTCTTCGAGGTGGTGGACAACAGCGTGGACGAAGCCCTGGCGGGGTTCTGCACCACCATCCAGGTCGCGTTGAATGCGGATGGCTCTCTCACGGTCAACGATAACGGCCGCGGCATTCCCGTGGACATGCACGCCACGGAACACAAACCCGCCCTGGAAGTGGTCATGACGACCCTGCACGCAGGCGGCAAGTTTGACCATCGGAGCTATAAAGTATCTGGCGGCCTGCACGGCGTCGGTGTTTCCTGCGTCAACGCGCTCAGCGAATGGATGGAAGTGGAAGTGCGGCGCGAGGGCATTGTCTATCGCCAAGGCTATAAAAAAGGGGTCACCGCCTCCCCCCTGAAAAAGATCGGCAAAACCAAGGGCACGGGCACCAAGGTCACCTTTTTCCCGGACAGCACGATTTTTTCCACCTCCAAGTTCGAGTGGGACATCCTGACCACCCGCCTGCGCGAACTGGCATTCCTGAACAAGGGCGTGGAAATCCGGCTGACGCAGGAAGATCCGCCCCGCGACGAAATTTTCCGCTTCAAGGGCGGAATCGTGGAATTTGTCCAGCACCTGAACCGCAACAAGAACCTGATCAACCCGAAAGTTATCTATTTTTCCAAGGAACGTGATGGCCTGTTCGTGGAAATCGCCCTGCAATATACCGACGCCTACACGGAGAATATCTGCACCTACGTCAACAACATTAATACCATCGAGGGCGGCACGCACCTGAGCGGGTTCCGCTCGGCGCTCACCCGCACGATCAACACCTACGCCAAGGCCAACAAGCTGATCAAGGACGATAGCGAGACCATGAGCGGCGATGATGTCCGCGAGGGGCTGACCGCCGTACTCAGTTTAAAAATCCCCAATCCCCAGTTTGAGGGTCAGACCAAAACCAAGCTGGGCAACAGTGAAGCCCAGGGGATTGTCGAGTCCATTGTCAACGACGAGCTCGGATCGTTCTTCGAGGAGAATCCGCCGGTAGCCCGCCGCGTCGTGGAAAAAGGCCTGCTGGCCTCCCGCGCGCGGATCGCCGCCCGCAAGGCGCGGGATCTGACCCGCCGCAAGGGCGCTTTGGATAGCGCCTCGCTCCCCGGCAAGCTGGCCGACTGTTCGGAGCGCGACCCGGCCCTGTGCGAGCTGTATCTGGTCGAGGGCGACAGCGCCGGCGGCTCGGCCAAGCAGGGCCGCAACCGCGAATTCCAGGCCATCCTGCCCCTGCGCGGCAAGGTGCTCAACGTGGAGAAGGCACGTCTGGACAAGATCCTGAACAACAATGAAATCCGCACCATGATCACGGCCATCGGCGCGGGGATCGGCAAGGATGAATTTGATGTCGCCAAGACCCGCTACCACAAAATCATCATCATGACCGATGCCGATGTGGATGGGGCCCATATCCGCACCCTGCTCCTGACGTTTTTCTATCGGCAAATGCCGCAGTTGTTTGAACAAGGGTATATATACCTGGCCCAACCGCCGCTGTATAAAATCATCTGGAAGAAGCGCGAGGAATACATTGATACCGACGCCCAATTGACCCGCCGACTGCTTGAGTTAGGTTCCGAGGACATGACCCTGGCCGTGGTCCGGACCAAGAAAACATATGCCGGTAAAGATTTGCTGGCCATTTTGGAAATCCTGGCCGAGCTTGAGCAACTGGCCCTGAAC
>JBDRSI010000329.1:0-3136 GCA_043825055.1 Verrucomicrobiota bacterium | reverse complement strand
GCTCATCGATCCAGCGACCTATAATGAGTCCACCGGCCACTGGATGATCCAGATGTCGCAGTCCGGAAGGATCGAGGGAACGCTCTTTGGCGGGCCGGGCATGGCGTCCTTGCCGGTTGACTATGACGGCGATGGCAAGTCCGATCCGGCCGTATTCCGTGAGGCCGACGCCTTCTGGTTCGCGGCGCTTTCCGAAAGCGGCTATGCCACGCAGACGGCTTGCTTCGGCGGCGCCGGGTCAGGTTATATCCCGGTTCGCTGATTCCGGCGCCAGGCTTTGATTATCATGAGTTTTTGGAGGGTCGTGCTCCGCCACGGCCCGTCTGGATAGGAAAACAAGAAAGATGCAAACAAGGTTTGGACTGAAAGGCCTTTTAGTTGCGCTTTTCACGCTCATGGCCGTCAGCGGATTCGCGGCCGCTCCTGCCGGTGATCTGAAAAGGGATGATGTCAGCCATCAGTCCCTTTCAGACAAGGTTGTTTCCAAAACGCCCCAGATGAAGGTAATTGGCATCATCGGCGGCGTAAGCTGGGTGTCATCCATGGAATATTACCGGTTGATGAACGAGATGGTCAGAGACGAACTGGGCGGATTGTATTCCGCAAAAATACTGATGTATTCCATTGATTTCGGAGAGTTTTCCAAACAAGAGCGGCTGGCGGAACGGGGGAATTGGACGCTCCTGAGAAGAACGATGGTTGATGCCGCGCAAAGGCTGGAACGGGGAGGCGCGGATTTTATCGTAATCGCTTCCAATACGATGAACTCGCTCGCTGATCTCATCGCTGCCAATGTCAAGATCCCCGTGCTTCACATCGCTGACGCGACCGGCCGGAAAGTAAAAGAAAGAGGCATAAA
The DNA here is from genome assembly GCA_043825055.1 of Verrucomicrobiota bacterium. Classification (GTDB taxonomy): domain Bacteria; phylum Verrucomicrobiota; class Kiritimatiellia; order JAAZAB01; family JAAZAB01; genus VSJD01. The sequence goes on along the minus strand of JBDRSI010000329.1, from coordinate 2,277 downwards.
AACCGTCGCCCTGCTGGGCACGACATATACAATGGAGCACAATTTTTATCGGGACCGCCTGGAACGCGATTACGGACTCAAGGTGGTCATTCCCGATAAAACCGAACGGGATTATATCAATACGGTTATTTTCGACGAATTATGCGCCGGACGGTTCCTCGAGGAATCAAGAAAGCAATTCATCCGAATCATTGACCGTTTGGTTAAAGAGAAAGGCGCGGAGGGAGTCGTACTGGGTTGCACCGAGATCCCGTTGTTGGTCAAACAAAATGATGTCGGCGTGCCGGTTTTCGACACGACGGCGATCCACGTTGAGGCGGCGGTAAAGTATTCCCTGAATGGGAAGTGAAGCACCCCGCCCCGATTCTGCATCGGGGCGGGACAGCTTTACGGAACCCTGCGAAGCCAGGAATGCCTTTCTTCCCTCTGGTAAGCCACAGGGCTTTCTGGCGAAGAATGGTAATGAGGAAACCGATCATAAAGCAGTATCCGTCGGTGCGCGGCAAGACAGGTAAAGTCGGAAGGACCAGTTATGTTTTGAGCGCGTTGGGCCTTGACCAGATGACCCTGGCCGCCACACGGGCAGACAATGCAGGCGGTTTTCCTGCCTTCGTGAAACTGTTGCGGTGTGGCGGACAAATCGAAAATCGGCAATCCCAAATCGGCAATTCCGCTCATTCCCATTCGATCGTGGCCGGGGGCTTGGAACTGATGTCGTAAACGACACGGTTAACGCCGCGGACTTCGTTGATTATCCGGTTGGACAGCCGGGCAAGCAGATTGTGGGGTAGGCGGGCCCAGTCGGCAGTCATGCCGTCCTGACTGGTGACGGCACGCACAACCACCGTGTTTTCATAGGTCCGGCCGTCACCCATGACGCCCACGCTCTTGACGGGCAATAGCACGGCAAACGCCTGCCAGATCGTGTGGCCCTTGTCATAAGCCGCGATTTCTTCCTGCACGCGCAGGTCGGCCTGCTGGAGCAGGGTCGCGCGCGCTTGCGTAACTTCCCCGATAATTCGCACGGCCAGTCCCGGACCGGGAAACGGCTGGCGGTTGATGATGGCTTTCGGCATGCCCAGCTCCCGGCCCAGTTCGCGTACTTCATCCTTGAACAGTTCGCGCAGGGGCTCGATCAGTTGAAATTTAAGGTCTGGCGGCAAACCGCCCACATTATGGTGGCTCTTAATCGTGGCCGATGGACCCCCGCTGGGCGAGGCGCTCTCAATCACGTCCGGGTAGAGCGTGCCCTGGGCCAGGAATCGGATGTCGCCCAGATGCCGGGCTTCCTCGGCAAATACATCAATAAACCGCTTGCCGATGGCCTTGCGTTTTTTTTCCGGATCCACCATTCCTCTCAGGTCGCCGAGAAACTGGGCTTGCGCATGCGCCACATGCAGATCAATGCCGAACGCTTTGACGAAGGTCTCTTCCACCTGCCGGGCTTCGCCGTGGCGCAGAAGGCCGTTATCCACGAAAATGCAGTGGAGCTGGTCGCCAATGGCCTTATGCAGGAGCATTGCCACAACCGCTGAATCCACGCCGCCGCTCAAGCCACAAACGACATGGCTATTACCGACTTTCCGGCGGATGGCACGGATGCTCTCCTCGATGAATTGCTCCATGCGCCAGTCTCCCCGGCACCTGCAGACGTTGAATATAAAGAGGCGCAGGATTTCGGCGCCATGCCGGGTATGCACAACTTCAGGATGGAACTGGATCCCGTATATCTTCCGTTTTTGGTTGGCCATGGCGGCCACCGGGCAGGTATGCGTTTTGGCAAGCATGCGGAATCCGGTGGGCATCTTAAGCACCTGGTCGCCATGACTCATCCAGACGTCGAGGTGCTGAGGAAGTCCATGAAAGAGCGAGCGCGCATTGGTCACGGTGATCCGGGCGTTGCCATATTCGCGGGCCATGCCCGGTTTGACGGTGCCGCCCAGTGTTTTGGCCATCAATTGCATGCCGTAGCATATGCCAAGCATGGGAATCCCCAGCTTGAACAACTCCGGATCGCAGGTGGGCGCCTTGGGCTCAAACACGCTCTTTGGGCCCCCGGAAAGAACGATGCCCGATGGTTTGCGTTGGCGCAATTCCGCGGCCTTGATGTCGTGAGCGACGATTTCCGAAAATACATGTTGCTCGCGCACGCGCCGGGCAATCAGCTGGGTATATTGCGAGCCGAAATCCAATATGGCAACCCAGTTATGCTTCGGCATGTTGTTACACACTCCCAAGTTCCAACGCGGGCTGTGCCCGCCGCGTCACTACGCTTGC
>JBDRSI010000328.1:0-4930 GCA_043825055.1 Verrucomicrobiota bacterium | reverse complement strand
ACCAGTTGAAAACCACGCCGGAGGCTTATCGCAAAACATTGACAGCGCGCGGGGTGGGAGACCAGGTTCAGCCGCACTCTTTTCCCGCGTGTTTTACCCTCTCGCATGGCGTGCGGGTTGCAGACCTGCCGGGCTACGGGGAGGGTCATTTCATGGTCGTGGATCCGGCCGCGATTCAGGCCGTGGAATTGCTGGATCCCCAGCCGGGTGACCATGTCCTGGATGCCTGCGCCGCGCCGGGGGGCAAGACCGCGCTCATCGCCGAGCGTCTGCGGCTCAAGGGACAACTCGTGGCCATGGATCTGCGCGCCGACCGCTTGCCACGTTTGCGCGCAAATCTGGAGCGCCTGGGCTGTGCCGCTTTTGTGAAGGTGGTGCAGGGCGATGCGCGACGCTTGCGGCCGGAGTCGTTCGGGCGCTTCGACCGCATTTTATTGGATATTCCCTGCAGTAATACCGGGGTTATCCGGCGCAAGCCGGACGTCCGCTGGCGGTTTTCGAAAGCCGAGTTGACGCGCTTGGGCGCCACCCAGCGGGAATTGCTGGAACGCATGGCTGGTTTGGTGAAGCGCGGCGGTTGTATTGTCTACAGCACATGCAGTCTGGAACCGGAGGAAAATGATCTGCTGATCTCCGCCTGGCTAAAGACACATCCCGAGTTTCGCCTCCAGCGTTCGTATCAATCCTTTCCGCCGGCCTCCGGCACCGACGGCGCCTACGCCGTGTCGCTTGTGGCGAAATAACTGTTCGCCTAAAGAGATAGAGAAACACGACCCCAACGGGGTCGAACATCATAGCCCAGCGAGCATCGCTGGGTTAACGGGACATCCGAACCAAGCAATGCTCCCTGAAGGGGAGCAACATTCCGGGAAAGGACGCTGGGAGATGTAGCACACCCCTACAGGGTGCGGGAGGGTTGTTGGCAATACCTTCGGTCCTGGGGTTGCGCCCCAGGCTATGATGCAGCTGCCCTTCAGGCAGACGAAGTAAAACTGCAACAAAACCTTGCATTGGACAAGCGCATCCGGTATCAATATTAATTCATTTGATTGCCAGCATAGCGGGATAAACGGTAAGCATTTAACGGATAGGAGGCCTATCTTGAAAGACATTGCCGTGGCGGATGTGCGTAATTTCGTTTTACTGGGTCACACCGGCAGTGGCAAAACCATGTTGTGTGACGCCTTCCTTTGCAAGCTTGGCCTGACCGATAAAATAGGGCAGGTCAACGCCGGCACCAGCCTGAGTGATTTTACCGAGGAGGAAATTGAACGCAAGATCAGTCTGTATACCCAGTCTTTTACGGGTGTCTTCAAGACCAAGCAAGGCCAGAAAATCCAGATGACCTTCGTGGACACCCCGGGATTCGACGATTATTACGGGCAAGTGCTCTGCGCCAGCCGCGTGGTCGATGCAGCCCTGATCACCATTGACGCCACCGCCGGTATCCAGGTGGGCACCAACCGCGTTTGGCGCCGATGCGCGGCGCTGGGTCTGCCCCGGGGCATCGTGATTACGGGGCTCGACAAGGAAAATGCCGATTTTGCCAAAATCCTGGCCGATGCCCAGAAAGTCTGGGGTCCGAAATGTGTGCCGGTTGTGTTCCCCACGCCAGGCGGCATGGTCGAAGTCCTGGGCGCGGAGGCGCCTGCGGGCGCCACAGCGCCTGTGGGCGCCGCTGCCACAGATTGGCAGGCGTATAAAAGCGCGCTGATTGAGCGGGCGGCCGAGACGGACGATGCGCTCCTGGAAAAATATCTGGGCGGCACGGAATTGACGGCCGATGAAATTGCCAGGGGCCTGCGTGCCGCGGTGTGCGCCGGCAGTCTGATTCCCGTCTTTGCCGTCATGACGCCCAAGGACATTGGTGTCAACGAATTGCTTGGCGGTATTGTCCGCCTTTTCCCAAACCCCCTGGAGCGGACGGTCAAGGACACGGCGGGCACGGCGATCAATCCCGCCACCGAAGCGCCTTTCGTAGGCGTAGTCTGGCGTCACGTGACCGATCCCTATGCCGGCAAGCTGTCTTATGTGCGCATTTACGGCGGCATGCTGAAAGAGAACTCGGAGATTTTCAATGCCACCAAGGGCCAGAAGGAAAAGATCGGCGTGCTCCTCCAGCCCCAGGGCAAGAAACCCTCGGCGATCACGGAGGCGCGCTCCGGTGATATCGTGGCGCTACCGAAATTAAAGAACACGGGGCTTAACGACGTCCTGTGCGCGGTGGGGCAGAAAGTGGCGTTGGAGCCGGTTGTGTTTCCGAGCGCGGTGGTATCGGTGGCGGTTTTGGCCAGGAACCAGGCCGATGACGACAAACTCGGGATCGCGCTCACCCGCGCCGTGGAAGATGATCCGACCCTGGCGGTGGAACGGCACGCGGATACGCGCGAGACGGTGCTTTCCGGGATGGGCGATGCACACTTGGAACTCGTCCATGAGCTGATGAAAAAGCGCAGCAACCTGGATGCGGAATTCAAGGTGCCCAAGGTGGCCTACAAGGAAACGGCAACCGGTCTCGGTGACGGCCATTACAAACACAAGAAGCAGTCCGGCGGCCGCGGGCAGTATGCGGAAGTATATTGCAAGGTCCAGGCGAAACGGGCGGACGAAGATGAGTGGTTCGTGGACGCGGTCGTCGGGGGCGTCATTCCGAGGAATTTCATACCGGCCTGCGAAAAGGGGTTTTTGGAGGCCATACCGCACGGCGTGTTGGCCGGTTACCCGGTGGTCAACGTGAAAGTCTCCGTGTATGATGGGTCCTACCACGACGTGGATTCCTCGGAAATCGCATTCAAGATTGCCGCTGCGCGCGCGTTCAAGGAGGCCTTGACCAAGGCCAAGCCCGTCCTGCTGGAGCCGATCATGACTGTGCGCGTCATGGTGCCGGAGCAGTCCATGGGCGACATCAACGGCGATCTCAACCATCGGCGCGGGCGCATCCTGGGCGTGGATATGGAAGACGGCGTGCAGGTCATCACCGCGGAAGTGCCCCAGTCTGAAATGTTCCGGTATTCCTCCGAATTGCGCAGTATCACGGGCGGGCGCGGATCATTCGAGATCAAGTTTGCCCGATACGACGTCGTGCCCAACACGATTGCCCAGAAAATTATTGCCGGCGCCGAGAAGAAGAAGGAAGTGGAGGAATAGCCGGAGGCCAGACGCCAGACACCGGACGACGGACGACGGCCTGCCCACCGTAGCCCCTTGGGCGAAGGTGGGATGATGGATGACGGAAATCAGAAATCAAAAATCCGAAATCGAAAATCCGATAACAGGGGCGTTGGAGCATTGCGAACTGTGCCCGCGTCGGTGCGGGGTCAATCGGGCGACGGGGCGCGCGGGCTATTGCCGAGCCGGGCGCACGACGCAGATTTTCCGGTATGGATCGCATCCCGGCGAGGAGCCGCCCATTTCAGGCACGCGCGGGTCAGGCGCCATTTTTTTCAGTCGGTGTACATTGCGTTGTGTTTATTGCCAGAATTATCCCTGGAGCCAGGAAGGGTGCGGCGAGACTTACACGGTCGAGGAACTGGCCGGAATCTTTGGCGCGCTTCGCGCGGAAGGCTGTCATAACTGGAACCTGGTGAGTCCAACGTCCTGGTTGCCGATGATTGGCGAGGCGCTGGAGCGCGCGCGCGGGGCTGGCCAAAACCTGCCGGTAGTGTATAATACCGGCGGATTTGAACGGGTCGAGACGGTGCGTGCCCTGGCGGGAAAAGCGGATGTTTATCTGACTGACCTGCGGTACGCCAGTTCGGAAACCGCCGCATGCGGGTCCGATGCCGCGGCATATGTGCAATATGCCCGGTCAGCGTTGCTGGAAATGTGGCGCCAGGCGGGACCGTTGGTGGTGGATGCCGCGGGCATTGCCGTGCGCGGCGTAATATGCCGGCTGTTAATTCTGCCCGGGCTGGCGCGCGAGGCCTGCGCCTCGCTGGAATGGCTGGCGGAACAGGTTGGACCGAAAATGGCGGTGAGCGTCATGGCGCAATACACGCCGACGTATCGGGCGATTGGCCAGGCTCCGTGGAGCCGGGCTATTACCCGCGCGGAATATGACGTTGTGTGCCGGACGGTTGCGCGGTTAGGATTCACCGAAGGATGGATCCAGGATTTCGGCGCCGCGCCCGGCGGCGCGCTGGCGGGGTTCAATATGCCGCCGCGTCGAAAGATGGAATTTCGGCCGGGCGGAATGACGAAAAACGAAAAAACGCTAGACGAATCATTATAAGACGAGGGGACAATCATGAGCGGGCATAGCAAATGGAAAACCATCCAGCATAAAAAGGGCGCGGCGGATGCCGCGCGCGGGCGAATTTTCAGCAAGCTCAGCAAGGAAATTTCCATCGCGGCACGCGCCGGCGGCGGCGATCCCGCCATGAATCCGGCCCTGCGCACGCTGATCACCAAGGCCAAAACCAGTAACATGCCGGCCGATAATGTGGAGCGCGCCATCAAGAAAGGCACTGGCGAGTTGGCCGGCGGCCAGCTTGAAGAAATCACCTATGAGGGCTATGCCGCCGCCGGCGTAGCCCTGGTCATCAAAGTCCTGACCGATAACAAGAACCGGGCGGCCTCGGAAATCCGGCATATTTTCACGAAATTCGGCAGTAACCTGGCGGGCCAGGGCGCGGTGTCGCGCACGTTTAAGCGCAAGGGGCAGATTCTGGTGGAAGCCGCCGCGGTGGACGAAGACAAGCTTATGGGTATCGCGCTCGATGCCGGTGCCGAGGATATGCAACAGGACGGCGAAGTGTTCGAGATCATTACCGCTCCCGCCAGTTACCAAGCCGTGGTTGATGCGCTGGAGCATGCCGGCATCAAATCCGCCAGCTCGGAAATCGCGCTGATTCCGGATGCCTTTGTGCCGGTGACCGATAAAACCACCGCCGGTAACATTATCAAGTTTATCGAAACTCTCGAGGAAAAC
>JBDRSI010000327.1:0-3225 GCA_043825055.1 Verrucomicrobiota bacterium | reverse complement strand
GACCGAATACGCTCCCGGATGTAGGCCTTTACATCCGGCTTGGTTGCGTCGTTCTGCATCATGTTCTTGTACTGCCGGCTGATCCAGAGCCGCGGAATGTGCTCGTCGTTCAAGTGTACCTGGTAGCCGGCATCGGTCTTTTCCACCACCACATCCGGAATGACATAGACCGACGTTTCGGCGCTGAAGACCCGCCCCGGTTTCGGTTCCAGCGTGGCGATGACCTTGGCCGCCTGATGCACCTGCTCCAGCGGTACGGTCAGCGCATGGGCAATCTCTTTGAACTGCTTGTTGCCCAGTTGGTCCAAGTGGTTTTTTACCACGGCGGCGGCCAGCGAATCCCCCTGCCCCAGTCTTTCCAACTGCAGGAGCAAACATTCCCTGACATCACAAGCGCCCACGCCGATGGGATCAAAATCCTGAATGACCACCAGGACATCGTGAATCTGCGAGGCTTCAAACCCGGTGGCGGCGGCCATTTCTTCCACGCTCTGCAGGAGATAGCCGTCGTCGTTGATACTGCCGACAATGAGTTCTCCTGTCCGGTGGTCCTTCTCGCTCAGTCCGGCCTCGCGCAATTGCTGATTCAAATGCTCCTGGAGGGATTCCGGCTTGACCTGGGAATCGAAAAAAAACGAACGCCGCTTCTCCCGGCCCGCATTATAAGGTTCGGACGCCAGGTCCTGCATGAAATACTTACAGCCCTCTTCGTCAATCCGGGAAAGGATTTCAAACTCATTCTTGAAGGCAAGCTCCTTGGCGTCATCCACTTCGCTGACGCCCGGCTCAACCTCGATGCTGATGGTTTTCGGCGGCTTTTCCTCCAGAGTCGGATTGCTCTGGAGTTCCTGCTGAACCAGGGCGCGCAATTCCAGCATAGGCGCCTGCAACAGTTCCAGTGACTGCCGCAACTGGGGCGCCAGTATCTGAATCTGGCGCTGTTCCTGGGACATGGAGAGTGATTGATTGACCATGGGGTATTTCTTTCTTTAGTTTGATCAATAATGAGTATACTAATTACGGGCGGAAGTGCAAGACCCGACGACAGACGACAGACGACGGACGACGGACGACAGACGACGGACGACAGACGACGGACGACAGACACCAGACGCCAGACCGGAGAAGAGGGCGGCAGGTAAAGCGTCGAACGAAATGCGTTCCGCTTTCGTGAACAAAGAACAAGGAACCAGGCATTAGGAACGATTCTGATGAAAGTCTGCGTATTGGCCAGCGGCAGTTCGGGCAATTGCATCTTTGCGGGATCCGCGACCACCCGGATTCTAATTGATGCCGGCCTCAGCGGCCGCGAAACGGCCCGCCGCCTGGAATTGATTGGCGCATCGCTCCCTTCCATCCAGGGCATTTGCCTGACCCATGAGCACGGTGATCACACGGCAGGCCTGGCAGCCTTGCACACGCGATCGGGCATCCCCCTATACGCCAATGCCGGCACGATTGAAGCCATCCGCAAAGATGACAAACTGCGCAATTTGAAATGGCAGGTCTTCACCACCGGCGCGGCTTTTCCCATCGGCGACCTGACGATTACTCCGTTTTCCGTCCCGCACGATGCCTATGAGCCGGTTGGCTTTATTGTGGCCTCGGACCGGGTCCGCGTGGGTATTGTCACGGACATCGGGGTCAGCACGCATCTCGTCCGGGAACGCCTGCGCCACTGCCAGGTTCTGATTATTGAATCCAACCACGATGAGCGGTTGTTAACCGACGCCCGGCGCCCGTGGCATCTCAAACAGCGCATTGCCGGCCGACAGGGCCATCTCTCCAACCAGCATGCGGCGGAACTGATCGCCGAAATCGCCAGTGACGACCTGAACCAAGTATTTCTATTTCACCTCAGCCTGGACTGCAACCGCCCGGAGCTGGCGCTCAAGCCGACCTGCGAAGCCCTGCGCCACCGGGGGTTAGCCCGCGTCCAGGTCAATCTGACCTATGCCGATCAAATCAGCGCGATCTGGGCAACCGGACCGGAATAAGCAGTTATAAAAAATCTTCAACAAACTAATAGACGGACCCCCGGTTTTTTGTTAAAAAATGACCCGCTTCATTGTATCAGCAAAAAATCAGGCAACGGTGGAAGGACCTGCCATGGGACAACTGGACGGAAAAACAGCTTTGGTAACGGGCGCGGCGCGCGGAATTGGCCGGGCCATTGCCGAAAAAATGGCCGCCGAAGGCGCTGACGTAGTGGTGTGCGACTTGAACCGCGACTGGCTGGCAGAAACCGAGCAGGCCATCACGGCCTTGGGTCGCAAGGCCTTGACGCTGGCCACGGATGTCAGCCAGGCAAAGAGCGTCCAACAGACGGTGGATGAGGCGCTAAAAGCCTTCGGACGGCTGGATATCCTGATCAACAACGCGGGAATCACGCGCGACGGGTTCCTGGTGCGAATGTCGGAGGAGGATTGGGACCAGGTCCTCGCCGTCAACTTGAAGGGCACTTTTTTGTTTACAAAGGCAGTGTCCCGGGGCATGATAAAGCAGAAGTCTGGGGTTATCGTTAATTTGGCCTCCATTATCGGCTTGATTGGAAATGCCGGCCAGTGTAATTATGCGGCTGCCAAGGCCGGGGTCATTGCGCTGACCAAGTCGGCGGCCAGGGAGCTGGCAGCGCGCAATATTCGCGTCAATGCGGTGGCGCCGGGCTTTATTGAGACCAAGATGACTGCGGCGTTGCCGGAGGCGGTGCGGGGAAAAATGTTGGCTGCCATTCCGATGGCACGGTTTGGTTTGCCCGATGACGTGGCTAACGTGGTTTTGTTCCTGGCGAGTCCTGCGTCCGCCTACATAACTGGCCAGGTTTTAAACATCAGTGGCGGCATGGTGATGTAACAACAAGGTAGGAGGTTAAAACAATGGCACTTGAGGAAAAAGTCCGAGACATTATTGTGGAACAACTGGGCGTGAACCCGGAACAGGTGACGCCAGAAGCGTCCTTTATCGAAGACCTGGGCGCAGATTCCCTGGACACCGTCGAATTGGTTATGGCCTTCGAAGAAGAATTCGGCGCTGAAATTCCGGATGAAGAAGCCGAAAAGCTGACCACCGTCGGCGCCGTCGTGAATTATCTGAAGGAAAAAGGTTTCGGCGAATAAGGGGTCATGGATTTGAAGGCCGAGGAACCGGGAAGACCGCCTCGGCCTTTTTATCACCTGCCTCTAACGCGGACGTTGCCCGCAACCCAAAGAATTTGCCCGCGAAACA
>JBDRSI010000326.1:0-9466 GCA_043825055.1 Verrucomicrobiota bacterium | reverse complement strand
CAGATGACTTACCCGGCCGTCAGCAACATCAACCACAGCGCCGGGCTGGCGGACTTCAGGGTGGCGTTTAACTTCGACGCTGCCGAGCAGATCAAGAACCCCGGGCGCCTGAGCAACCAGATTTTTCTGACCATTTGGGGCGCGGGGGCGAGCAAGGTCTCGGTGTATTCGTGCCTGAGCACGACCTGCGTGGGCGTGTGGGACAAGGATCGGCAATTAGTGTGCTACGCGAACATCCTCGGGTTTTGGAAGAAGGGCGAATGGCACCACGTGCAGTTGCGCTGGGGGCGGGTACTGGAGCTTTGGGTGGATGATCAGAAGAGTGAGAGCAAGGATTGGGCGGGGCTCTTCGGGCCCATTGACACGAAGAGCGAGGATGTGAAGTTGACGTTCGGCAGCCATATCGGCTGGAGCACGGTGGAGAGCGAGTATGCGCTGGATGAAGTGCAGATTTTGGGGCCGGGGGGAGAGCAGACGCCGGAATATCCAATCATGACGGTCTGCCGGATCAAGGCGCCGACGATTGACGGGGTCATCGCCGAGGATGAATGGGCCGGGGCGGCACAGACGACGGGGTTTGTGTGGCTGAACGACAATGCGCTGACCGATGAGCAGACGATTGTGCGCGCAGGGTGGGATGAGGAGGCGCTGTACCTCTCTTATGAATGCCTGAACCCGCAAAAGCGCGAGTATATAGCGCGGCTGCAGGATCGGGACTCGGGGGTGTACAAGGAGGATGCGGTGGACTTGATCTGCCGGCCGGTGGAAAATGGGTTCCCATACTACCAGTTCATCTGCAACGCGATCGGGACGGTGTACGACACGCGGATCACGATGGACGGGCGGCTGGCATCACCGGACCAGAAGTTCAATCCTAACTGTATCTTCAAGACCTCGCAACAGCCGGATCGCTGGATGATGGAGTGCAAGATACCGTTTGGCGAGTTGGATGGTCGGGCGGCGCCCAAGAATGGGGAGACATGGCGCGTTAATTTCTGCCGTGACGGCGAAACGATAAACCGGTACTCGTCGTGGGCGTATGCGGCGGGGAACTTCCACACGCTGGCGAACTTCGGAGCGATCATATTCAGCACCGAGGACCGCGCCCTGCGGGTGGGACCGCTGGGAGACCTGATGATGGGGAAGGTGGATACCAAGGTGGCGCTGACGGGGCTGCAGTTCGACCCGTTGGTGATCGTCAAGGGCAAGGTGGTGGGGTCGGACGCGAAGACGATTGTGGAACAGGAGAACCGGCTGGCGGACTACCGTGCGGTGACGATCAAGGCGCCGCCGCTGGTGACGGGGGCATATAATCTGACGGTGCGGGCGGCGACGGCCAAGGATGTGATGTACTATCAGCGTTTGCCCTTCCGGGTTATCAAGGCCTATGACATCTCGGCGGAGGGCTACCCGTATGAGGGGAAGCTGTGGATTACGGCCAACGTTAAGGGGATACCGAATCCGCCGCAGGGGATGGTGGCGCGATCGCGGCTGATGCAGGGCGCGACGCAGGTGGCGGAATGCACGGCAAGCGAGTTTTTGAACGGGATAGGGGCGGTGAGTATTCCGATTGACGCGTTGGCGCCGGGTAAGTACCTGGTGAAGTCCGAGGCGCTGGCGCCGGATGGCAAGGTGCTGGGTAGCGCGGAGGCGGAGTTCGAGCAGTTCGCCAAGCCGGGTTGGTGGAAGAACACGATCGGGATTGACCATAGTGTGCCGAACCCGTGGACACCGGTGAGCATCGTGCGCAAGGGATGGTTCGGCCTTGGGGGCAGCGTGGGCATCGGGGTTTTGGGTCGCACCTATATGCACCAAGGGACGGCACTGCCGAAGCAGATCGTCAACCAGAAAGAAGACATGCTGGCGGCGCCGATCACGTTCGATCTGAAGAGCGGCGACAGCGTGTGGCACCTGGCGGACCTGAAGGCCACCCAGACGCAGAAGTTTGACGACATGGTGCAGTTCTCATCGGAGATCCAGTGTGGGCCGCTGAAGGTGGTGCTGGTTACGACCACCGAGTTCGATGGGCTGCAGCGATATGACCTGACACTGACGCCGAACAGGACGACGGAGGTCTCCAACCTGACGCTGGAGATCCCGATCAAGAGCGAGTTTGCCACGTTCCTGTGCCCGTCCACCGGGAGTTCGTCCCCGACGCTGGTGATACCGAAGGAGGGCTGGAAAAGCACCTTCATGCCGCAGGTGTGGGTGGGCAATGATGACGTGGGGTTTGCGTGGTGCGCGGAGAGCCCGGAGTTCTGGCGGCCACAGGATGACCAGATGGTAGAGGTCGTGCCGCAGGGCGCGAAGACCACCATCCGTTGCAACATGATCCGCCAGCCGCTGAAGCTGGACAAGCCGATCACGATCACGTTTGCGCTCATGGCGACACCGGTGAAAGACGCGCATGCCGGCGATCCGTTCTGGGTGCGTTTTGGGGAGGGCGAAGGGAAGCAGATGTGCCAGGAGTCGTGCCGGTATCCGGCGCCGGGGAATGTGGACCTGAAGCAGGGGACGATGGAGTGCTGGTTCGCGCCGGTGGATGACCTGAAAGGCTCGTGGCGGCAACTGATGAACATCATCGGTGCGGGCGGGAACAACCTGCAGGTGTACTACCTGCCGGCGGGCGAGCAGAAGCTGGCGATGCAACTTAACCAGGATGGAAAGAAGCAGATATCGGCGAGCGCCAAGATGCCGCCACTCAAGCCGGGACAGTTTATCCATGCGGCGGTGACATGGAGCGACAAGATTCGGCTATTTGTGGACGGCAAACAGGTGACCTCAATGGATGGTGGTCTGCCGGTGGAATGGGCGAAGGATCCGGGCAAGCTGGGACTGCGGCTGGGTTGCCCGCGCGATTGGCAGGGCTATACGAAGGTCGCAGTGGACGAGTTCCGGGTGTCGAGCAGCCTGCGCTATGCGGGCGAGACGTACACGGTGCCGGTGGGACTGTTTGTGAAGGACGACCAGACCCTGGTGCTGGACCACTTCGAGCGGCGGTTTCGGCCGGATGGAGAGGATGCGGAGACGGCGGCGACGGTGATCTCGGGCAAATCGGGCGAGTTGGGCGGCGTGCCGAGCATCGGCTGCAAGTTCGTGGATGGCAAGTTCGGTTCGGCGCTGCAGCTCGCAATGCTGGACCCGATGACGCGGCAGGAGGCGGTGAAGCGATGGGGGTTCAACGCGAACTTGCACTGGTGGTGGCTGGAGAAAGGCGCGTTAAAGTACGGGTGGCCGGCGCCACTGATGACCGAGACGGAGATGCCGAACCTGCGCGAGACGCTGAAGGAGGACACTGCATTGGGGCTGCGGCCGGGGACGTATGCGGTGTACCCGGCGGTGGGGTCGCCGTCACCGTTGAGCGCGCAGTTCGGGTATGAGTGGAGCAGGATACCGTTATCAACGCAGCCTGCAGAGCCGCCGAAGGGGCACTACTTCTGGGATGTGTGCGCGCGCAGCGGGTGGGCGGATTATGTGGCGGCCGGGAGCAAGTGGCTGCTGGATGATGTCGGCTTCTATGCGCTGTATACCGACGGCGCGGCGCAAGCGTATGCGTGTCAGAACCGGCACCACGGGTGCGGCTGGCTGGATGAGAAGGGGCAGTTACACTCGACGTGGCCGGTGTTCGCGACGCGCGAGATGCTCAAGCGGATGTACCGGCTGATCCACGCGCGGCATTCCGACGGATACCTGGTCAACCACGTATCGTTCAACACGCTGATCCCGACGCTGTCGTTTACCGATGTGATGTATAGCGGTGAGCACGAGCAGTATGAGGATCTGACGAAGTTCCGGGTACGGTGGCAGGGGAAGCAGTGGGGGTTCTGGGCGGTGCTTTTGGGGTCGAGCGCGCATGTGTACCAGCCGTTGCACGAGACGTGGTGTTTACTGCACGGCGTGTCGGTGTGGCCGCAGGGGTGGCTGGGCCGCAACGATTACTCGCGTAAGACCGCGAACATCTGGCAGGCCTACGACCGGTTCGGGTACCGCTCGGCGCAGTGGATTCCGTATTACCGGGCGGGAAAGCTCCTGCAACCCGCCAGCGAGACGGTCAAGGCGAGCATGTATCTGATTCAGGGGCAACGCGCACTGGTGATCATCGGCAATACAACGCATGACCTGCTGGAGGCGAAGGTGACCGTGGACCTGAAGGGGATGGGACTGAAGAAGGGGACGGCGGTCAATGCGTTGACGGATGAGCCGCTGACGCTGAAGGGGAATGACCTGTCGGTGCGGCTGCGGCCGAACACGTTTGTGCTGGCGTGGGTGGAATGATGAAAGAAGAGCTAAGAGCGGCAATGCAGGCGGCGGTGGCGTCCGGGCAAATTAACCCGCACAGCTTCTGAGGTTATCGGCCCGGTGGCAGGAGCTCTAAAATGATGGTGTCGGGGTCGCGCGGGATGGTTGTGGGAGCCGTGGACAAAGCTAATGGTTTGAATCTCTTTTCCATGTTCTGGGGCTCGATGACCGCAAATACGCGTCCGGATGCTTTGCGTAACAGGGCTTCCAGCTGGGCCTTGTCTTGCAGATCGTTCGCCCGGTCAGGTTCGATCTGCATGCCATGGATCAATTCATTCTTATTCTGGAACGGCACGTAGATCCGCTGGGTATAGAAGGGCAGGGCGGGCCGATAGGACCAGAACACCACGATCTGATCTTCCGGCTTGAGCTGGGCGCAAAATTGTTTATACACATGGGATGAGTTGATGTGCAGAAGCACGTTGAAATCCTTGCCGGCCAAAGGCGATAGTAACAACGCCGCAGTCAGCACGATCCCGGCATTCAAGCCCAGCAGGCCGGCAAACGAGCGATAGCCTCGCGTCGCGATCAGCACGATCAGCATGACCGCGATCGGAAGCAATGCCACCACGCTCCGGCCGCTGATCGGATAAATCTCTTTCGGAATTATTCTGAAATAGCTGATCAACCACACAAGCAGAATGGCCAACGCCGCGATGAACAAGCCGGCGGCGCCAATGTTCCAAAGGGTTCGGTCGCGTCGGCTATCCTCCCGGTCGGTCAGGCCCCAGCGACCGATCAAAAGTCCCAGAGCCGGGATCGCCGGCATGATATACGACATCATTTTGCCGGTGCTGGCCGAGAAGAACCCGATCACGACTGCGATCCAGACCAGCAGGAACCGGGACAAGGCATCCGTGCGCCATCCCCGCTGCGCGATCATCCGCCATGCGGTGCGCACAATAAAAAGTGTCCAGGGTAACAGCAACGGGGGGATGACCATGGCGAAAAACCAGAATGGCTCCGGATGTAATTGGGACTGGCGCGTACCCGTAAAACGCGAAAGATGCTCATCAATGACGAAATAATGAAAAAAGCCCGGATTATATTTTTCCAGCAGCATCAGCATCGGCGCCAGCAGGGCGGTTATTAGCAGGATGGCCCAGGGAACGGACCAGGTCCATAAGGCTGCCAGTCGCCGTTCCCACAAGAGCCAGATAAACACGATGACCGGTGGCAGGACTACGGCGACCGCGCCCTTAGTTAAAAAACCGAGCGCCGCCGCCGCCGTGGCCGCTGAAAACAGTAAGAAGCGCCGGCCGGCGGATATGCCCGGCTGACAGCCAAAGAAAAGCGATAGGCAGACCAGCGCGAACCATAGAACCAGGAAGGCGTCGGTCAACAGCCAGCCCATGCCGGCCAGGAAGCCGATCATGGACAGCATGGTCAACGTGGCGATATCGGCCGCGGTTCTTTCCCATTTTCGACGGGCCAAGAACCAGAAAAGGCCGGTCAGCAGGAGTCCGCTCGCCAGGAGCGGCACGCGCACGGCCCAGTCCCTGGCGCCGAACACTTTAATCGCGGGAGCGACCAGCCAGTAAGTCAGCGGTGGCTTTTCATAATACCGGTACCCAAGCATGCGCATTTCCAGCCAGTTGCCGCTGGCGACCATTTCCCGGGGGACTTCGGCATAGCGGCCTTCAGAGGGATCATTGAAACCGCGGTAGAACAGAACAATCAAAAACGCGCAAACGATAACCAGCAGGGACAGGCCAAACAATTTTTTTTGCAGATTGCTCATGATAATAACAACAAGCATTGATTTGTGTTTGATACCAAGACTATCTTTTTATACCAAAATCCATTCCGGACACAAGTCATTTGCACCTCGAACAGCAATCTCGAAGTCATAGCATGCGGTCATCACGCAGGGCTTTTATACCGAGGCAGATGCGGGTGTCTTGAACTAAAATGGATTCGTTTTGCAGGGGCCATACTGTGCCTTTTTGCTTGTGAAAGTAAAGGGGGCTCGACTACAGTAGGTCAAAAGGATTGGCATGAACGAGAATTTTACAACGACCACAACTTCTATCCCGCTCTGGATCGTCATCCTGTGCCTTTTGATATCGCTGGTGGGGATTGCCGATCACGACCTGTGGACGCCGGATGAGCCGCGCGAGGCGGCGATCATGCTGAGCATGAGCCGTACCGGCAATTTGATTATCCCTGACCTGGCGGGTGTGCCCTTTGTCGAAAAGCCGCCTTTATATTACATCGTCGGCGCTGGCGCACTGCGTCTGCTTGGTCCCCTCCTGGGTGCGACCACGGCCTTGCGTTTGACATCAGCCCTATGGGGGCTGGGCGCTCTGGCCATGACCTGGTTGCTGGCCCGGCGCTTGCTGGGACGCGAGCGGGGGGTATTGGCCATGGTGCTCCTGGCCACCATGCCGGGGTTTATTCACGTCACGCATTGGATGCTGGTGGATAACGCGCTTCTGTTTTTCGTCACGGCGGCACTGTGGTGTTTTACGGAGGCATATATCGGGTCGCGTCTGGGATTTCTCCCATGGGCGGCGGTCTTTACCGGCGGCGCTTTTCTTTCAAAAGGATTCATCGGCCCGCTGATTATTCTGCTGGGCTGGCTGGGCCTGGTATTTTCCTGGTGGCGACAGATAGGCTGGCGCGGGATGAGCCAACCGCGCAGTCTTGGCCTGCATGCAGGCGCCTTAATTTTGTGCCTGGCCCTGATGCTGAGTTGGATGCTTGCCTTGCGCACGGTCGGCGGGCCGGACCTATGGAACGAATGGTTTTGGGTCAATCATTTCGGGCGTTTCTCCGGAGGCGCGACCCAGTTGGGCCATATGCAAGGCCCGTGGTATTACCTGCCGGTGATTCCCGTCTATCTTTTGCCCTGGCTGGTGATTATTCTGGTGGGTATTAAAAACCTGCTGGTGGCGCTGGGCCGTCGGCAAATGACGCCGGCGGGTCGGGTATTGGCCGCTTGGGCGCTGGGCGGTCTGCTGGTGCTTTCGATTACCGCCACCAAACGTGAAATTTACCTGTCGGTTTTACTGCCGGCTTTTGCCATAATCGGCGCCCAGGTATTACATGCGCCGATGAGCCGGAAGCTTCACAACAGCCTGTGGTTATGGGTCGGGTGCATGCTGGGCGGTTTGCTGGTTTTAATTGTCGCACCACTGTTGGGGGCCCAGGCCCGCCTGCTGACGGGCGGGTGGGGGTGGTACCAGTTAATCGCGGGGCTAACGGCGCTGGGTTGCCTCGGCCTTGTTTATATGGCTCGAATTCAGTTCGAGAAAGGCGTCCCCCTGCGCGAAGCCGCTTCGGCGGGACAAGGTGGCGATCTGTCCGTCGTCCGTCGTCTGGCATCTGGCGTCTGGTGTCTGCCTTTCTTCCACCGGGTGCTGGCCGCCACGGCCTTGTTTTATATTGGCAGTCTGACGATCCTGTTCCCCATGGTGGACCGGTTTAAAAGCTACGGGCGCGCGTTTCGCGATATGGCCGCTTGTGTCGCGGCCGATCCCTCCACCCGCGTGGCTGGTGCCACTCACGTCGTGGCTGGTGCCACCCACGTGGCTGGTGCCACCCACGTGGCCGGCTGGCGGTTCGACGAAACCACGCGTGCCGGTTTTTATTACTATTGCGACTTGGTATTTCCACCGCTTTCCGATATAAACGACCTCAATCAGGTTTTAGAAAGACGGCATTTCCGGTTTGATGGCATCCTGGCGCTCTCCCGGAATTTCCCGCCTCCCGATGCGCTTCGCGATCGGGAGGAATCCCTGCCGCCCTGGCGTGTGCGCGAAGAAGTTCGGATGGGTCCGCGCCGGGCACTGCAATTGATCGAAGGGACGCGGCAGACGACAGACGGCAGACGACAGACGACAGACGACGGCAAATAAGCAAACAGCCAACATCAAACATGTGGTGTTGAATTCCGCGGAGTATTATGCGCAAAGAATTTCTGCCTTTTTCGAGGCCCAGTATCACGGAAGCCGATATTCAAGCCGTGGGCGAGGTGCTCCGTTCCGGCTGGATCACCACCGGTCTGCACGCCGCCAAGTTCGAGCAGGAATTCGCCGCCTATGTGGGCACACGCGGCGCGGTGGCGCTGGCCTCAGCCACCGGCGGTATGCATGTGACTCTCAAGGCCCTGGGCATCGGTCCCGGCGATGAGGTCGTGACGCCCTCAATGACCTGGGCCTCCACCGTCAATCTCATTGTGTTGGCGGGCGCCCGGCCGGTGTTTGCCGATGTTGACCGCGAAACGCTCATGACCGGGCCGCACCAGATCGCCGCCGTGCTGACGTCAAAGACCAAGTTGATCATTCCCGTGCATTTTGCGGGCGCGCCGGTGGATATGGATCCTATCCGCCAAATGGCGGTCGAACGCGGTATTCCGATCGTGGAGGATGCCGCCCATGCCGCCGGTACGGAATACCGGGGACGTCGTATCGGCGCGTCGGGCACCGCTATTTTTTCCTTTCATCCCATCAAGAATATGACCAGCGGTGAAGGCGGCATGGTCTGCGCCGAGGACGCCGCCTTGCTGGATGTCGTCCGGCGGCTGAAATTTCACGGACTGGGGGTGGATGCGTTTGACCGCACCATGCAGGGGCGTTCCCCGCAGGCGGAAGTGGTCGAGCCGGGCTTTAAATACAACCTGACCGATATCGCCGCCGTGCTCGGCCGACGGCAATTGGCGCGGCTGGATGAATTCAACCGCCGGCGCACGGAACTGGCGCTGTATTATCGCCGGCGGCTGGCCGAAGTGGACGAAATCATGCCGCTCAAGGATCCGCCGTATCCCATGCGGCATGCCTGGCACCTGTTTATCGTGCGGTTGGATAGTGACTGCGCCGGCCTGGGCCGCGATGCGTTCATGGAGGGGCTGAAACAGAAAAATATCGGCACGGGCCTGCATTTTCGCGCAGTCCATTTGCAGAAATATTATCGCGAGAAGATGGGCTGTGCGCGCGGCATGTTGCCGGCCACGGAATGGAATTCCGATCGGATCTGCTCCCTGCCGTTGTTTCCGGATATGCATCCGGAGGACGTGGATGACGTGGTCGTGGCGATCAAAGAGGTGCTGAAAAAAGGATGAAGGCCTAATTCAATACATAGGAATTTCAAAGCTTATTCCCTCTCCCTCGGGAGAGGGCAGGGTGAGGGGGGGCGTTTTTCAAGTTACAGGCCCCTCACCCGATCC
>JBDRSI010000325.1:0-6927 GCA_043825055.1 Verrucomicrobiota bacterium | reverse complement strand
CCATAACTGTGAACCGCTGAACCATGCCATTAATAAATAGATTTCATGCCGATTGCCGACAGATCGGTCGGCATGTTCTGTTATAACGCACAGGCAGATAAAACAGGAGGTTGTATGATTCAAATCAAGCAAATTGCGGCGGCGGCCGCGGGCCTGACGGTGGTGGTTGTGGTGGCGGCCTCGGCGGCGACGATGAGCGTGCAGGTCAAGGACGCGCCCGTGCGGGCAACGCCGTCCTTTGTCGGCAAAGTCGTGGGCGCGTTGGCTTACGGCGACCAAGTCGAGGTCCAGCAAACGCAGGGCGCCTGGTCAAAGGTCGCCAGCGCAGGCGTGTCAGGTTGGATGCACACCTCGGCGCTGTCCTCCAAGAAGATCGTGCTCGCGGCGGGCCAGGAACAGGCCAAGGTGGCCGCCTCCGGCGATGAACTGGCGCTGGCCGGCAAGGGCTTCAACTCGGACGTCGAGGCCCAGTTCAAGGCCGGGCATAAGGATATTGATTTCACGTGGATCAATCGGATGGAGAAAATCAAGATCCCGTCCTCTGAAATGCAGGCCTTTCTTAAAGACGGCGATGTGACACCCAAGGAAGGAGGCGCGAAATGAATACGCTCTATCACTATGCCGTCCTTTCCCTGTGTGTTCTGGCCCTGGCCGGTTTGGCGGCCTGCAAAACCATGGACACGCTTTCGGAGATCGGCGCCGGCGTGGCGGTGGCCACGGGTGTGGCCACCCCGCAACAGGGGCAATCCATCAAGAAAGCGGGCGCGGCGGTCGGCAAGACGTTTGAATCCATCACGCCGGAGCAGGAATACTATATCGGCCGCACGGTGGGCGCCGTGGTGCTCAATCAATACAAGCCCTTGAACAACGAGGCGGCCAACCATTACCTGAATGTGCTCGGTCAGACGCTCGCCCAGTTCTCGGATAAGCCGGAAACATTCGGCGGGTATCATTTCCTGATCATGGAGACGGAGGATGTGAATGCCTTTTCCGCGCCGGGTGGGTTGATTTTTATATCGCGCGGTATGATCCACTGTTGCCAGAACGAGGATGCGTTGGCCGCCGTGCTGGCCCATGAAATCGGGCATGTGGAACTCCAGCACGGCTTGCAGGCCATCAATAAGAGCCGGATGACTTCGGCCCTGACGATTCTCGCCGCCGAGAGCGCCAAGTCGTTTGGCGGGCAGGAGCTGGCCCAGCTCACGGAAGCGTTTGAGGGCTCGATCACCGACATCACCTCGACCATGATGAACAACGGGTATTCCCGCGGGTTCGAGCGCCAGGCCGATCGCGCTGCCGTGACGATCCTTCAGCGTTCCGGCTACGACCCGAACGGGCTGGTTGCCATGCTGACCCAGATGAAGAAGCAACTCAGCCATGGTGATGGCCTCAAGCCCGGCGGGCATGATTTTGCCAAGACCCATCCCTCGCCGGACAGCCGTATCGCGGATATCGTGAAGTGGGTTGGCCCGGTCAAGCCGGTGGTTGTGCCCGCCGGTCGCCAGGTAAGGTTTCAAAAAGCTGTGGGGAGCATTTAACGCGGGCTGTG
The DNA here is from genome assembly GCA_043825055.1 of Verrucomicrobiota bacterium. Classification (GTDB taxonomy): domain Bacteria; phylum Verrucomicrobiota; class Kiritimatiellia; order JAAZAB01; family JAAZAB01; genus VSJD01. Next base: position 5,378 of record JBDRSI010000325.1, on the reverse strand, counting down.
CCCGCAACCGGCAAAAATTCCAAATTCCAAGGAATATTCAAATGCCAATTAAATCGAAATCAATCCCGGCTTTCTTCTCGTTTTTATTCTTTTGCTTTCATTGATTGCATTTCATTGGAATTTGGAATTTACTGGCTTCGCTATTTTGACGCTTTCTTGTTTTGTATAACAGTTCTTGATGTATGAGGTGCCAATGGGCATGCGAATAAAGCGGCTTCATATAGTGCTCCTTTATAATGCGAGCACCCTGGGCACACCCGACCAGCCCGATGACAGCAGCAGTACAGATGAATTGCGCCGCATGATTCGGCGCATGGCGCGTGTGTTGCGGGGGCTTAAACACCGGGTCACGATCCTGCCCCTGGCTCAGGACCTGTTAGCGTTTCAACATCGCCTGCGGCGTTTGCGGCCCGATGTGGTTTTCAATCAGTACGACGACGTCGTCAACGGGGCGCTCTATGAAATGCGCGTGGCAGCGCTGGTGCGCATGCTGGGCTACCCGATGACCGGGTCGCCCGCTTTGGCGCTCGGGCTGACCCGTTCCAAGTATATGACCGCCAGTTTGCTTCACGGTGTCGGTATTTTAATTCCGCCCAAAACCGAACTCCTGGAGCAAATTGGTGACGTGGACTCTCACGCCTGGCAATTTCCGCTGATTGTGCAAGCCAGCCAGGAGCATGCCGGCATCGGCTTGGAGCGCGATTCGGTGGTTTATTCCAAAAAGGCGCTTCGGCACAAGGTGCGGCATATCCTCAAGACGTATCTTCAGCCGGCGCTGGCCCAGCGGTTTTTACCGGGCCGGGAATTCAACGTGGGCATTCTCGGCGGACGCAAGCTGTGTGTCTTGCCGTTGGCCGAGGTTAATTATTCGAAGTTGCCCCCTGATATTCCGCCGATCATGTCGTATGCTGCCAAGTGGCTGGAGAACACCGTGGAATATAAGAAAACCAGTGTGATCTGTCCGGCGCTGGTCGAGCCCGAGTTGGCGCGCGAGATCGGGCGGACGGCATTACGGTCGTTTCGCGCCGTCAGCGGATGGGGGTATGGGCGTGTGGATATCCGCCTGGACGCGGCCGGACAACCCCGCGTTTTGGAAGTAAACTGCAATCCATCGCTGGAGGAAGATGTGGCCCTGGCGCGCTCCGCCGCGGCCGCCGGCATTCAGTATCCCCAGCTTTTACAGATGATCATCAAGGCGGCGTTAGAACACACGCCCTTCGACATCGAAGTTCCCATGCTGTAGCGGGGAAGGCCGTATTGTACTGTCATTCCCGCGTAAGCGGGAATCCAGTTCTTTTCAATCAGATCCTGGATTCCCGATCAGTCCCCGCTTGCGCGGGGACGTGTCGGGAATGACAGCCAGCCAGTTTCCGTTTGCGCGAGGATGTGCCCGATGACAAACTCTGCCAATTATCTGTTACAGACGACTAAGCAGAATTCTGACTTCTGAGAGTTGCCGTTATTCCGTGAACCGTCCCATATAGGTGACGTCCATCGCCAGCGCGGTGGCCAATGCGGTCACATCCATGAGGCGGTCTGTCGCCGTTGCACGGGGGAAGACCAGGCCCAAGGCCTGTGTGCGGTCTTCCAATTTGGTGATAATGGTGCCGACGTCTTCACTGTCCAGGCCCGACCAGCGTGCAACCCGGGCCAGCAGGTTGTCATGGTGCCGACTGAGCAGTTCGTGCGCCGGCGAGCGATTGTGGCCGCGCGTGCGCCGGAATATATCGCGGAGCTTGTCGTCCACATAACCTTGAGCGGCGGCGCGATAACGTTCCGCGCGCTGGCCATAATGCTCTGCCAGGAGCATCGTCATTTCCGTAATGGGATTTTCCAGCTTGCCGCCCAAACAGCGCGCTGGCCGACGACGCATATGCCGCATCAGTGAATCCACATAACGAAGTTTGCGCATGGCTGGCCATAGGCCATATTTCCGGCGCCAAGCCGAGCGGGGGGTCAACCATACGGCAAACGTTTCCGCAAAATCCTCGTCAGGATGCTTTTGCGCATAATGGCGGCCGTATTGGCTATGGGGAATATGCCAGACAAACTCGCGACTGGCCAGATTGGGCTGGAAGCTGTCGCGATAGGGCTTGGAAAACCGCCCGAACATATCCGTCCAGTCGATGCGCTCCCACAGGCGATAGGCATAGTTGACGGCGTGACCAGCTTCGTGGCGCAGGAACATCATCATGAGCTGATCGTCTTCCACTTCGCCGGTCTGCTCCTCCTCGATTTGGCGTAAGCGCTTGTCGGCCAAATAGAAAGGAATGCCGATCGCCGGTACCTCATCCGGGCATCCCCACGAATCCGTAAGATAGAAAGAGGGTTGAAAACGAAGTGCGCGGGCCGCAAACTCCCGGTGAATCCGCTCCACCAGCGCCTCGAGGGGTGAGCCTTCGATAGTTAGGCCCAAGTCACAAATCCGGGTATTGAGCAGTTCATACCGGATGGTATCCCAGCTGTTGATGAGCGATGACGTGCGGGCCGCTGACATTGTATGCCCTTTTTGTTTAAATGGTTGCGCAATACGGGCATAGGATGTAAAATATGCCCTGAGAATGTACGGAATCGTCTTGTCCACATCTTATGCTTTTCAGATGTGTTGCGGGTGGGGATTCTACTCGTGGGGTGATTGAGTTCAAGATTAATCGGCGGCGGGTAAATGGGTAATGCCAATGAATCAGAAATACCATGAATAATTATGCTTTTCTTCAGGATCTTGCCGTTGTCATTGCTCTGGCGGGTGCCGCGGCGCTGGTATGCCAGTGGTTGAAGCAACCTCGGGTCATTGGGTACATATTGGCAGGTATTTTCATCGGCTGGCTATCCAACTGGACGCCGGTGCTGGCCAATAAAGCATCCATTCATACGCTGGCGGAGCTTGGCCTGATTTTCCTCCTGTTTTCCATCGGATTGGATTTCAACCTGCGCAAGCTCCGCGACGTCGGTTTCTCGGCCCTGGGGATTGCCGTGGTGGACGTTGCCGTCATGCTGTGGCTGGGGTTTATGATCGGCCAGGCGCTTGGCTGGAGCCTGGTGGAAAGCCTGTTCCTGGGCGCGATCATTTGCGATTCCTCCACCGTCATAATTGCCAAGGTGTTGAAGGAAATGGATCAAAAACGGCGTTACGCGAGGTATTTGCCGGTGCGCACGAATGGTTCAGCCTGCATCCCATCAGTGCCATGCCCTACTTTTTCAGGGACGCGCGTCTCGGCACCGTTGTCGTAACGCGGACATCCCGGGTTGTGGGGCAAATCGTGCGGGAATTGAATCTGCGCGCGCATACGGGGGCAACTATTATCGGTATTGAGCGGCAGGGCGTTATGATCATCAACCCGGAAGCGAATGAGACTTTTCATCCGGGCGATCGCGTGATGTTGCTGGGAACCGATGGGCAGATCGAAAACGCCCGTGCGTGGTTGTGTGAAGACCCTGCCTGTGAGCCCGCCGCCGGGCGCTGATTGCTAACCCGTTTGACCAGGACTTTGTTCAGGAAAGCGACGTCGCGGCGGAGCCGGTCTGGGCCAGTCATTTTTTGGGCGAAATCTTCGATGATAATGGGTGCCTTGACGCCGGCTTCATGCAGGGCGTTCAGCCAGGAGGGGATGTGCAGGTCGGAGTTCTCGAACGCAGAGGACTGCACGGTTACCACATTGCACCCTAACGCATCCACCTCGCCGACCACATGCTGGCCGCCGCCCAAGTGCACACAGTCAATGTAGTCGCGGAGCACAGACACAGCCAGGTTCGGTCGCACCTCGCCTTCGCGCGTGAAATTGGCAATATCGAAAATAACGCCCAGCTCGCGAGGATCGAAGTGGCGGCAAATGGCCCAGGCCAGGCCCGGTGAGGTGACGAGCGAATAACAATGGGTTTCCACGATGATCTTGATGCCCATGGGGCGGGATAAGGTTTTAATAATTTCCTCATATCGCCGAACGACGCGATCCAGTAATTCCGCGTAATCGAATGGTTTGTCAGGGTAGGGCGGGGGACCCACGCGCACGCAACGGGCTTGCGCCTTGGCCGCGCCTTCCATATGCAGACGGAGCGTTTCATCCGGATCATTAATGTTTGCGCTGGGTAACGTGCCCCAGGGTTCCAGCCCGGCCTTGCGTAGTTTGGCGGTGAGCACGGCGCCTTCCTGGAGCAATCGTTGCGGTGTGAGATCAAACTTGTGGTTGCCATGGTTGCTGTAGGGCTTACCGCGCTGGGCTTCCGCAATCACGCGCGGACGGAACTGGTAATAGCGCAGGCCCAGTTCGATGCACAGCGCAATCTGCTCCTCAAAATCCAGTTCCGGTAACATGACCGCGGTAACGCCAAGGTTCATAATGGCCTTCCTAAAAAAATATTATTGCATTCAATCAATATTTAGCCGCGAGTGCAACACGGATAAGCAGCTGAAAAAATAGTCCGCATACCCGATCGTCTCAATGGATTCCGCCGATTTGTGGTGACAGCCGGCCAGGCGCGTCTCAAGCGTCACCGAAACTGGTGCCCACCGAACGCGCCGCCAGGACCTTCTGTGTCTGCGGCGTGACTAATTTCAGGTGCGCGATGGCGTCCTTGATGGGCACGGCTTCCACCTTGTTGCCGTGCAGAGCAACCATCTGGCCGAACGTGCCTTTCATCGCCAGCCAGCAGGCCGCCACGCCGAATCCCGTGGCCAGGATGCGGTCAAAGGGCGTAGGCGAGCCGCCGCGCTGGAGATGTCCCAGCACGGTGACGCGCGATTCCAGATCGGTGTGTTCCGTGATTTGTTTGGCCACGTATTCGCCGACACCGCCCAATTGCTTGGCATCCGTGCGCTTCTGGTCGTAGGCCTTGACAATTTCCCCACAATCGGGACAGCGCGCGCCTTCCGCCACGCAAATGATGCTGAAGCGCTTGCCATGCCGACTGCGTTCGATAAGCCGGCGATATACATGATCCCATTGAAAAGGGATTTCCGGAATCAGGATGACGTCCGCCCCGCCGGCCAGTCCGGCGGAAAGCGCGATCCAGCCGGCATACCGGCCCATGAGCTCGATGATCATGACCCGGTGGTGCGAGGATGCCGTGGTGTGCAGGCGGTCAATGGCTTCGGTGGCGACGTATACGGCGGAATCGTGGCCGAATGTAAGGTCGGTGGCCGCCAGGTCGTTATCAATGGTCTTGGGCACACCTACAATGTTGGCGCCCAGTTCCATGAGTTTGCTGGAAATGGTCATCGTGCCGTCGCCGCCGATGGTGATAAGCGCATCCAGTCCCCATTCGCGGTAATGGTCAATAGCTTGGCGGGATGTATCCTGAATCGTGACTTTGCCGTCCGCTCCCTTGACCGGGTAATGCCAAGGATCGCCCTTATTGGAGGTGCCCAGGATCGTGCCGCC
>JBDRSI010000324.1:0-4098 GCA_043825055.1 Verrucomicrobiota bacterium | reverse complement strand
AGTTTCGCTTTGTCAACGAAATCACCGGCGCCTTTGTGTTATTCGCGCTCGCCGTGCTGATCGCTGGCATCTTCCTGGCGGGCCGCGCCCAGGGCCTGTTTGAGCCCAAGTTCCGGCTCCACACCGTGTTTCAGGCCGAAGAAGGAGCCTACGGGCTGAAAAAAGGTTCGGAGGTTAGAATCCGTGATACCGTTGCCGGCAGTGTCATCCGCATCAACCCCACCGCGGAAGGCACGATTGAGGCTACTTTCGAGTTGAAGGCCAGTTTCCACGGCTTTGTGCGCACAAACTCCGTGGCCGTGGTAAAAAAAACGCTGATCGTGGCCGGCGATTCATTCGTGGATATATCCATCGGCAACCGCCAGGTTCCGCCAATGCCCGACGGCAGTATGATCGCCTGCACGCTGGACAAGGACATCACCAAACAAGCCTTGCTGGTTCTGGAAGAACTCCGCGCCAGGCTGCTGCCGACATTGGATAAAGTGAACGCCGTGCTCGACGAACTGCCGGCGCTCACGGTGCAAACCCGCAACACTTTGCACGAGGGCGAAATCCTGTTGCATGAGGATGTCCCCGGCCTGTTGATCCAGGCCCAGGACACCATGCGCTCGTCGCAGGTATTGATCGAGGGGCTCCAACGGCACTGGTTGTTGCGCAAATATATCGAAAATCCGGAAAACGGCCCTTTGATTTCACCGGCCAGCCTAATGTTGCCTGCCCGCAGTGCTACGCACAACGTTGCAGGTGGGCCGGCCGGCGAACCGACCTTGGACCCCGCAAAGCAAACGGGAGGCGCATCTAAATGAAAACACCAACGCTATCGAGGAAAGTAATTGTTTTTCCAGTCCGGTGTCCGGCGTCCGCCGTCCGTCGTCTGGCGTCATTCTTTTCAGGGCTGTCGTCCGTCGTCCGTCGTCCGTCGTCCGTCATGTCGCTCCTTACCGCCCTAGTCCTGGCCGGCACCGGGTGTAGCACTCCGCCAAAAGTCGTCCGCACCGATCCGGAAATTGAGCGCAACGTGGCCGTGGCACGCAGCGCTTATGCGGCCGGCTCCGCGGAAAAAGCGGCCATCTATTACCAGAAGGCCCTCCAACGCGCACGGGTCATGGATTCACCCTCGGAGATTGCCCGCAACGCGTATAATCTGGCCGCCTGCCTGGCGGCGCTTCACTCCTATGACGTGGCCCAGGCCTGCCTGGATGAGGCCCGGCTGGAATTTCAGCGCGCCGGCATTCCCTGCCGGGAACTGCCCTTGCTGGAAGCTAAAATAGCCCGCGCTCAGGGACGTTCGCAGGAAGCCTTAAGCCTGGCCCGCGCGGAACAAAACAAGCCTGATGACCCGAACGATGCCATCCGTGTCCAATGGCACCTCCTGCTGGCTGGGCTGTTGTGCGACCAAGACCAGGCCGCCAACGCGGACGCCGAACTGGCCGCCATCGATGCCAAGCAACTCAAGGCAAGCGGGACCGACGTCCGGGCGGAGACGGCGCTAACTCGGGCCCGCATCCAGATGTTGAAGCGGAATCCGCAGGCCGCCGCACTTCAATATGATATTGCCGCCCGCCACTGGCAGGAGGCTGGGCGTTATGGCGACATGGCCAGCGCACTGGACCAGGCGGGGCATGCTTATGAAGACGCCGGCAATAGCTCGTTAGCTACGGATCGCTACTATCGCTCGGCGCGCAGTTTATTCGAGAGCGGTCAACTCGCTCAAGCCCGTGACCTTACCGACCGGGCCCTGCCGCTGGCGGCCGCATCCCTTAAGCCGGAGCTGCAAAGACAGGTGGAACGGCTAAAAGCGGAGATAGACCAGCAACAGCAAAAAGACAACGCAGCGAACAAAAAGGCGAATTAAAGGAGCAGGTTTTTCAATCCAATAAGGAGTTGGTATGATTTGCTTTGATGCTTTGACGAGTTATGGACCTTATCCCCACCGGCCGTCACCGGAACGGTGGTCGTTGCAGGATTTATTGGCGGACTTGGATCACTATGGAATTCACGCGGCCCTGGTTCGACACGCGCAATGTTTTAGCCATGACGCCATGACCGGAAACCGGCGCTTGGTCGCCGACCTGGCGCCGTATCGAAAACGCCTGTTCCCCTGCTGGGTTGTGGGCCCGCACCACTGCGGGGACTATCCGGAGCCCAAAGCCCTTCTGGCTCAAATGGACGAGCAGGATGTGCGGGCCGTTCAATTGTGTCCCCGGCGGCACGGATACCCGGTTCACGCCGACCTGTTGGCTGAGCTTGCGAAGGTGTGCAATGGGCGACAGATTCCCCTGCTGGTTTCGGGGGGGGATATGAACGGGGATTACGAGGCGTGGAAACGGTTATGCAATTTGTTTGGGAATTGTCCGGTTTTAATGGCGGATGTGGGATGGGGCCAATTGCGGTTTGTCGATGCCTGCATGCGGAAGAATCACAATCTCCATGTTTTGTTTTCGCAGTTGCAGGCGCATCGGGGGGTGGAATGGATGGCGGAGCGCCATGGGAGTGAGCGCTGTCTGTTTGGAAGCTGTCTGCCGCAGATGAGCGGCGGGGCGGCCCGGGGATTTATTGATTGGTCGTTGTCCGGGCAGGATGCGGTTCGCTTATTTGCCGGTCAAAATCTGGCGCGGTTGTTGAAGGTGGATCTGACGACGCTTCCGGAGACCCCGCCTCCGGCGGACGAGTTGATCAGGGTTGTCCGATCCGGGAAGGCGGTGCCGAGGTGGGTGTTGGATGCCCATGCACATGTTTTGGATTCCGGCGGGTGTGGGGTAGGAACGGGGTATGTGATGCCCGGCGGGGATGCCGAAGGGATCCTGTCGCTTTATGACCGTTGCGGGATCGACGGGGTGGCGATGATGAGCTGGCAGGGGCCGGTGGGCTTGGATGCGGGATCCGGCAATGCCTTGATGGCGCGAATCGTGGCGAAACACGGGGATCGAATTCTCGGAGTAACCTCGGTGGATCCGCTCCACCAGAACCGGACGGAAATGGTACGGGAGCTGGAGGTGTATCATCTCCAGAGGGGGTTCCGGGGAATCAAGCCCTACTGGCCAGGAAACGGCATCGCCTACAGCGATCCGGTGTATGTGCCCTGCTGGGAGTTTGCCGATCGATATGGATTGTATGCGCTTTTGCACATTTCCTATGATGCGAGCGGGACTGGCAGTGTCATCGAGGTGGCGAAACGGTATCCGCGGGCCTCTTTTCTCATCGCCCACTCCGGGGGAAACTGGGGATTTGCGGCCCATGTGGCGAAAGCCTGTCAGGCGTGCCCGAATATTTATGCTGAAATCACCTACACACCGGTACCAAATGGAATGATCGAGTGGTTGTGCGGGCAGGTGGGACCGGGCCGGGTGTTGTTCGGGTCGGATGTGCCGATGCGGGATTGCCGGCCCCAACTCGGATGGGTGGTCAACAGCCGCTTGAGCGAGGCGGATAAGCGGAAGGTTTTGGCCGAAAACTTCGCCGGGATCCTGGCCCGGACAGACTTGCCGGGGCACACGTTGCCGCCGATTTTCCGGGCTGGACAATCCTGGCCAAAATAATACGATAAACAGCCTTTTCTGAGTGGGCCGATTTTAGTGGAGGGGAGGCTCCTACCCCGGGCGCGCGCGGCTTTTCCATGTCTTCAGTGGCTATTCGCCGGCGGTAAGCTGAACGCCATGCCAACGCCATTCCAGAAACGGGTGTATGCCGCGCTCGGCCGGGTTCCGCGCGGGCAGGTAACAACCTACAAGCAGTTGGCCGGGTTCCTGGGCTGTCGCTCCTGCCGCGCCGTGGGTCAGGCCTTAAAGCACAACCCGTATGCGCCAAAAGTGCCCTGCCATCGCGTGATTGCATCAGACCTGACGCCGGGCGGTTTTATGGGCTGGCGCGGGGGGGCCACCAAGCGCCGCAAACTGGATCTGCTCGCGAAAGAGGGCGTTCAGTTCCATGCCGGAAAGTTGGCCGAGCCAAGCCGGATTTTTGTGTTTGCGGATCGCCGGCCGCATTTTGAATTCTGACCTCCCTGCTTCGCCAAGGCTACGCAGGGCAAGCTGTCTTCTGACCTTCGGTCTCTGTCGTCCGGCGTCCGGTGTCTGGCGTCCGGTGTCTGGCGTCCGG
>JBDRSI010000323.1:0-6710 GCA_043825055.1 Verrucomicrobiota bacterium | reverse complement strand
AATGCAAAGCCCCGCCGAATAATAGGCGTAACCCGTGGTATTGTTGCATAGATAGGTGATGACGGTGTTATCGGGATTGTACTTTTTGATCATGCCCCGGACTTTTTGCAGGTTCTGCACCACCTTGGCACGCCGCCATTCCAGCCAGGCGGCGCGGGAATGGCCGAGCCAGCCGTCCATTTTGTCGGGTATTTGAAACCCGGTTTCCTTGGCGAACTTCTCACGGCACGACCGGCAACCGCAGAGACTGCGACTGAAAAACTGGATTTCGTCCTGCATGATGCCATCCACACCGGTTTCGCGGATCAGGCGGTCAAGCCGCTTGTAGAACTCAGTCATGAATTCGTCATTATTGATACAGGTGTTACCGGTGCCGTAGGCGTTGATGATGGTTTTGCCCGTGGCGATGTCGATCGCGGCCCAGTCGGGGTGTTTGTCCAAAAGGGATTGGTCAACCATCGAACAGGTCAGGTGCAGAAAAAACCGCAGCCCATACCGGTGGCAGGCGTCGGCCATGATTTTCGTGTTCTTGATAACCTCCTCGAACGGCAAGACCCGGAGGGTCCAGGAAGACTTTTCATCCGCGGCCTCTTTGAACAGATAACGATTGCCTTCCGACATCACGAGATTGAACCCCTGTTCCCAAAACCGGCGGGCCACCTGGTCCGCCTGGTTCGTGGTGATATTGCCATAGGCGTATGCAATAATGCGCGGGGACTGGCGGAAAACCTGCACCGGCTCCATCGCCTTGCTTTTTCCATTCTCAAGTCGATAGGGAGGATAACCCATCTGGATTTTTGGGGATCCGGAGTTGCGATCCGTCTCTGCGGCGGCTGAGGAAAACGCTCCGAAGACCAGCAACAGCCCAATTAGACGAAGGAATCGTTTCATAAAATCTTATCCTCCATGCCATGATGTTCAATTGTATGTCTATTTAGCTATCCGACCTGCGCTATGCCGGAGCCGGCTATGGCGAAATATGGCCCTTATATTACATGCCTAATCGCGACGCCGGGTTCTCCCGCACGGTGCGTATGACCGTTTTCCAATCCGTAGCCGTATCGTTAACGGCAAGAACGAGTGATTCGCCCGCCTTCAACTCGGCGATCCACAAGTCGTCTTCACGCCGGGCTGATGGCCCCGTGCTGTTTACCGGCTGATCGCCGAAAGGATTTTTCAAACGCAGAGTGCGTGTCACGCTGGCCTTGATTTGGACCCAGACCGTTTTTCCGTCGCGGCGCACGGCGGACACTTTGAACGCTCCTTCAGTCACCAGGTCGCGGAAAGCGAGGTTCCGCCAATGGTCCGGGATTGCCGGAAAGACGCGAACGATATCATGCCAGCCTTGGACCAGCATATCGCAGATGCCCGCTGTGACGGCACAGTTGGCTTCCATGGTAAACGGCGCTTGACGGTGGTCATCATACCGATACTCGGACATACCGGAATCAAGGATATCAGCGTTGACGTGAAGTCCGTTAGGACGCGTCCAATGTTCGATAAACAGACGCAAACAGTCGTAGGCCCACCCGGCGCGACCCAGCACGGCGGCAAAACTGATCAACTGCGCATAGGTGTGCCCGGCCCATTTCCATTGGCCGAGCGTCAGGTAATGCTTAACACTCGCCCGGATGATCGCTTGCGTTTCTTCGTCGCCCTCGACGGTCAAATCCATCGCGGGGTGAATGGCCATCAGATGGCTGGGGTGCCGGTGCGATTCGTCGAGCGCATGGTCGGGCCACAGACACAGAACCTTCTGTGCTGTCAGGGCATACGGCGCCAACCGGAGACGCACATCGCGGGCGGATGGACTGAGTTCCTCTTGACCCAGCGCCGATTCCATCTCGTGAATCCAATCGCAACAGCGCCGGATCAACGCCAAGTCAATGTTCGGATCCTGGCTCCATGCATCGCCACGGTTATCCCGGTACTCCGGGTTGCTGGAAAGCGGGACATGCAGACGCCCCTCCTGATCCGCTTCCAAGTTGGCCCGGTAAAACCGGAACACCTCGGCCACGATGGGGTAACCGGTGGCGCGAAGCCAGCGCTGGTCCAAGCTGTATCTCCAGCGCAGCCACGCCAGCCAGGCGAGCCAGCCGGCGTTGCTCCAGGCCAACTGACAGGTATGCCAGCTGTAAATTTGGGTGAAGCCGGCGACGGTGCCTCCCAGCCAGAACGTGCCTTCGGTCCCGAAGAATCGCCGTGTAAACTCTTGCGCCTTTGGAATGCAGGCGTGCATGTAATCGCACCATACGTCGAGCAGTTGAATGTGTCCGCTGGCGGCGGCCGGACAGAACGTCTCCTGGATATTCATATCGGCAGCGTATTCGCCGCGCCAGGGCGGCATGATGCCATCCATGGCCCAGATGCCCTGTAAACTCGGCGGATGGGAGCCGCGCCGCGCAGAGGATGCCAGCAAATAAATCCCAAAGCGCCAAAAATATTCCAGATGGGCTTCCGGCAGGTAAACGGCGGACACGCTCCAGAATTTTTCCCAAGCCCGCTTATGCTCCCGGAGAAGACGGTCAAACCCGGTTTGCGCAGCTTTCTGCCAGGTAGCCCGGGCTTTAGCCTCGGCTTTTTCGGCGCTCTCCGCCAGTTCCAGGGCAAGAAAAAAGTCCGGTCCATTTACATTCCAGATGACGGCATAGTGCGGACCTTCCGGAATAGACTGAATCAGCAAGCGCAGATTGCCCTCCACGCGCCGCAGCGGGGCGGGGTGATTCAGTTTGGCCAAACCATCGTTAATTTCCGCCAACGGCTTAAGTTTTAACTCCGTATCGGCAGACACGTCTGTTACCCGCAGACACAGAAGCGAACGATGGTGATGGACAAAACAGGTGACGCCATGATTTGCCGATGCGGTCCGAATCGTACCTTCAATGAGCGCCTGATCAAGGTCAAGGCGGCACATATATTCACGGGCGGCGCCCAGCGCAAGTTCGGCGCGGCCGATGCTGATCTTAGTCGGACCCACTGGATTTTCCTTGAGCTCGCGGGTCTCAAATATTTCCCTGGCCTCGTCAAAGCGCTGTTCCTTAATCAGCCGTCGCAGGCCGGCATAGTTATAGTCCGGATGATTCATGAACCCGGTGTTGATGCGCAGGTCCCAAAGGTCCGCGCAATCAAGTGTCAAGGCCAGCGGGTTGCCGTCGCCCCAGACCATGGCACCCAGGAAACCATTGCCGAGCGGAAAACCGTTATGCCAGCAATCAGGGGGCCGGTGATACGTGATGCCTGTGGCGATATTTGTTTGTTGACATGATACTTTCATGGATTCCTTTCCGGGAGTGCGACCTGCATCAGGGATGCAGGTCAATCCTGTTTATTATTGTTCGTTTTTTTTTATTACCTGAATTTTGCACCGAACCGGTGCAAAACTCACTTCCGCCCGCGCCAATCAATGGCGCGGAGCGGAAGCCGACATCACCCCGATGGTTAATCGGGGTGAGCCGGGGTTAACCCCGATTCTGCCCCGTATTCACGGGGCAGAGATCGGCCCAGAGGGTGAAAATTGCACATTGCTGTGCAATTTTCAGGTATTAACCAGTCGAAATCTTTGTCTAAGGGATAAACGGGGCGCACGATATTTTGATAATGAATGTCCTCAACGGCTTCACATGTTACGCCCGGGGTGAGCGCCAGGATTGAATGCCTTGCGATTTTCCGAAGGTCATCCCAAAGATAACCGAGCTTGACAACAATAATCCGGTAATCTTCGGCCCTTATGCCCGCTGAGCGCAGGATATCTCTGGAGACTATGCCGCAAGGGCGTTCGGTGATGAGGATATCCACACCACGCGAATTAATAACAACACAACGGCCGGCGTCTTCTCCGGTCCAGCCGGCGAGTCGTCCCTTGCTCTTGAGTATACCATCCACGGTCAAACTGCGGCCATGAACCGGATCAAGTGTTCCGCCGACGGCGCGGCAGAAACGATTGCCGGGACTAAGACTTTCGCATGTCATAACGGCCGGCGCGTCTGAAATCCCGGCAAAAAGCGTTTTGGGGACTTTGCGGGTCAGAAACAGTCCCAGGAAATAAGCGTTATCGCCGGGCGCGCCTCCGGTGGTATTATCGCCAGTATCGGAGATGAAAACCGGGCCATCGGTTTTTTTAAGCGCCCATTCAACAGTCTCATCCGGTTGTGCGGCGGGAACTTCGAAGTGAAACTGTTCTCTGGCTTCCCAGAAGAGCTTAGCCAGGCGGTTAGCTTCGCGCTCAGCCGGCGTCCGATCGTTTGCTGAAGCCACAATGACGCTCGGTCCCATGTTTGGGACATCCACCCAGGGGTCGCCGCCGAATATTTCGGCGAACAAGACGTCAGGCCGTTCGGCCGTTTGGATTGCTTCTCTCATCAAACGCTTGCCGGGGTCCATGGTTGTTACCAGCGCCTGCCCGGGCGTAACCATGGGGATATGAACCATTACCGGATGAGGAAGCCATTTATTTTGAATGCATTGCGTCAACAATCGCGCGGCGCGGCGTTGAGTCTCTGCCTGATCCACGTGCGGCGCGGTGCGGTAACCGCAGATGATGTTGCAGGCGGCAACGAACCGGCTGTTGTTGTTGGCGTGGAAATCCAGGGCAACGGCAATAGGGGTCATCTCCCCGACAATTTCGCGCACACGCGAAACAAGTTCTGCTTCGCCGCTGCCGAGCCGCTGTACTTCCATCGCCCCATGGAGGTAAAGGCAGATACCGTCCAGCGGCAGCGCCGCCTGGATGCCCCGGAGAATTTCCCCGGCCAGCGTCTCAAACGTTTCTTCGGTGACTTCGCCGGATGGCAGCGCATCGGCGTAAAGGATGGGGACAACCTGCGCGCCTGCCTTTGAAAGAAATTTGGCTGCGGCAAGTTTACGAAAACTTTCGGCGCCGCGCAGTATTGTGAAGTCGCTGAGCGATGTTTTCAGCGGCGAAAATGTATTTGCCTCGTGCAATAAACCCGCGACGGCAATTTTGATATTAGATTTCATCTGTAAAGTCTTATGATAAGATTTTTACCACGCGCGGCGCGTGGCTGGCCATGGAATTGTTACGCCAAAGGCGTGATGAACACGGACCTACCCGCAGTGCTTCGCCCAGTGATGCAGGCGGGTTGACGGCGCGCGCGGCCTCAATTACGTTCCGAGCCGTCACAATTTCCGTTACCGTCCAGCAGATCAACGCAGTCAGCAAAATAGTCCGCATCCATCTTTGTTGAATAGACATTTAACTGCCCTCCTTTATACCAAATCCCGTGACAGGATTTCCTGTCACTCGGTTTTTATCCGGTTGAGTTCGTTTTGCGCAGACCACCGCTGGATCCCGCCATGCGCGGGACAAGTTTTTCGATGGCCGCACCTTTTTTGCGGCTAATCATTTCGTCAAAGTTGCGGCGTTAGCCGCCTAACCCGATTTTATTCTTTTTCGTGTTTACGGAGATTTTCCAGGTCGGTTTCGTCGTGTTCCCTGGCGAGGGCTTGCTCGAGCGCGGCCTCTTCAATATGGGCTTCTTCAATTACAATATGGTCTTTCTGTTCCACCAGCGCCACGTCGTCGGCCGAAACGTGGCCGATCACGCGGCCGTCGTCAAGCACGTTGAATTCCTTTTCCCTCAGCCGCTTGAACAGGCGGTTTAAATCAATTGTTCCGCCGATCGTAAACCAGACTGTGGAAACGATCCCAATTATGCCGGCAAGGATAAAATTATTAAAGAAGAACCAGTTCGCCCACCAGATATCAGGCCAGGGACTGAACTTGTTCCAGATAACCAGGGTGATAAAACTGCCTAAGATCCAGCCGTAGGTCCAGATAAACACCGACCATGCCAGTATTTTATCGCCGGTGGTGTATTGGGAATCAATGCCGACAAAGCTTTTAAACACCGCCTTGAATGTCAGCTTTTCTTTGACGACTTCCTTTCCTTCCCGGCGGTATTTCCCGCGGTGCAGCATGCGGTCCATATTAAACGCTTCCCGGCCGGTAAGCAGTGATAATCCGCAGTACAGGCCCAGGGTTACCACCATCGTAATGAAGTATATCTCCATAGAGTTTATCGGGAACTTGTCGGGGCTAACCGTCCAGACCACGTACGGATTGAAAGGAGCGGATACCGTCTGGAGGAACGTGCGCACCGATTCAACCATTCCATGATTCAGCAGCCACGGATAGATGGATGCGGCCCAGTATTTCTGGGCGAGGATACCGCCGACAGCCAGAGATGAACCGCTGATCAGCGCGCCAAACGCGCCGGCGGCTGTTCCGCGTTTCCAATACAATCCCAGGACGATGCACGGTCCTGCCCCGCTCAGCCAGATGGCCCCGGTAATCGTAAAAAACATCAGGATAAAGTCTATCTGGCCGAAGAAAAACGCGAAAAGGAAAGCAAAAATTGCCACGCCGACTATAACCAATCGCAATAACAACAACTGCTGGCGGGGAGTAAACGGTTTACGACGGAAGGGGAGTATAACGTCCTGCACGATAATACTGCCCCATGAGTGCATATAGGTGGTATCGGTGCTTACCATCAGGAATATCATGAGCGCGCATAATATACCCGTAATTCCGACTGGGAGCATGGTGCTCAGCGCCATTGGCACCCGCATCTGGCTGAAGATGGTGGCAAAGTGAACGGCCTTGCCCTTGTCCTCGGATTTCAAGGCCATCTGGACGACATGTAACATCGCCTCAGGATCGGGGCGGGAATCTTTTACCAGGGACATTG
>JBDRSI010000322.1:0-3483 GCA_043825055.1 Verrucomicrobiota bacterium | reverse complement strand
CACCCGGACAAACGCCGATACACTATTTCCGTTCGCGAAGCGGCCCTCTTCCAGACGTTCCCCGAGAACTATCGCTTCATCACCGACCAGATGGGCGCCGTGTGCGACCTGATTGGTAACGCAGTTCCGCCGTTGTACGCGAAGCTGGCCGCCAAGGAGGTCCTGGCCGCCGTCAAGGAACGCAACCGCCGTAAAGATGGTGTCAACAAATGAGCCGATGGCCTGGCAATTCACAAAGAGAGCGCACTACCTTTGGCGGGTTACGCCGTGGTCAACTCATGTCCCGCGTGCGCAGCACCGGAAACCAGACGACGGAGAAGCGCCTCGCGTCATTGCTCCGCGAGGCCGGACTGACGGGATGGCGCAGACACCAGTTTCTCCCCGGACGCCCGGACTTCGTGTGGCCCAAGATCAAAGTTGCCGTGTTTGTTGACGGTTGTTTCTGGCACGGCCACGACTGTGGCAGGAATGTCACGCCAAGGACGAACGCGGAGGCGTGGCGTGAGAAGATCGAAGGGAATCAAGGGAGGGACCGTAAGACTACCCACCGCCTGCGGCAAGAAGGATGGAAAGTGATACGCATCTGGGAGTGTCAACTTGCCAAGAATCCCGGCCGGTGCGTGGCCAGAATCAGGAAGACGTTCGAAGAAAGCACTTTCCCATAACATGATGCAATTCCTTATCGCCGACACCTTTACCGACAGCCTTGCCAGACTCACCGGCGAGGAGCAGAAGGCCGTGAAGACCACGGCCTTTGACCTGCAAATGAACCCGGAGAATCCGGGCATGCAATTTCACAGGCTTGACAAGGGCAAAGACAAGAATTTCTGGTCGGTTCGGGTCAGTGACGACTTACGGATGATTGTCCATAAATCCGACAGAAGTCTGCTCCTGTGTTATGTCGGCCATCACGACGACGCTTACCGCTGGGCTGAGCGACGCAAACTGGAAATCCATCCGAAGACCGGCGCGGCCCAGTTGGTGGAGATACGGGAGACGGTAAAAGAGATCATCATTCCCAAATATGTTGAGGTCGAACAAAAGGCTCGGTCCAGGCCGGCCCTGTTCGAATCTGTCGCTGAAGAAGTTTTGCTCAGTTATGGTGTTCCGGCTGAATGGTTGAATGATGTGCGTAAAGCCGATGAAGACACCATACTGGATTTGGCACAGCATCTCCCGGGGGAGGCAGCCGAGGCATTGCTGAATCTGGCTACCGGCGTAACGCCGCAAGTTGTGCAAGCAGTTGCCGCCATGAATCCGTTCGATCACCCCGATGCACAGCGCCGATTCCGGGTGGTGAACAACGTCGAAGAACTGGAACGTGCCCTGGAATATCCCTGGGAGAAATGGAGTATCTTTCTTCATCCGGCACAGCGCCAATGGGTCGAGCGGGATTACAGCGGACCCGCGCGGGTCTCCGGTTCGGCAGGCACAGGGAAGACCATCGTCGCGCTCCATCGAGCTGTCTTTCTGGCCCGCGCAAACCCAGATGCCAGGGTTTTGCTCACCACTTTTTCGGACATCCTGGCGAATGCTCTCCGAACGAAACTCAGGCGACTAATCAGCAACGAACCGCGTTTGGCCGAACGCTTGGAGGTACATTCCATCGATGCCATCGGGCAGCGGCTCTTCAAGTCCCACCTCGGCCAATCGCAGATCGTATCGAAGGTCAAAGTGCTGGAATTCCTTAAGGCAGCAGCCGGGAAAGTTGATGGCAACAAGTTCAGCCTGTCCTTTTTGCTGACAGAGTGGGAGCAAGTCGTCGATGCGTGGCAGTTGGAAGCATGGGAGGCGTATCGCGATGTCATGCGACTGGGCAGAAAGACGCGGCTACCAGAAAAGCAGCGCGCAATTCTCTGGTCTATTTTCGATCATGTCCGTGCGCGCCTGGCGGCGGGGAACTTGATCACTAATGCAGGCATGTTCTGCAGACTGGCCGCTGTCGTATGCGAAAGCAAAAATCTGCCCTTCGATTTTGCCGTCGTGGACGAGGCCCAAGACATCAGCGTGGCTCATTTGCGTTTCCTCGCTGCGCTTGGAGCGGATCGCCCTAACAGTCTTTTCTTCGCCGGCGACCTGGGCCAACGCATCTTCCAACAACCGTTCTCTTGGAAAACGCTCGGCGTCGATATTCGCGGGCGTGCTCGGACCCTTCGCGTCAATTACCGAACCTCCCATCAAATCCGCATGCAAGCTGACCGTTTGTTGGGTCCCGAAGTGTCGGACGTGGACGGCAACACTGAGGGTAGGAGCAACACTATCTCTGTATTCAACGGGCCGGCGCCGACTATTCGAGTGTTGGACAGCGTCAAAGCTGAGATTGCAACGGTCAGCAAATGGATAATGGACCTCAAGAAGCAAGGCGTAGCGCCCCACGAGTTGGGCGTGTTTGTTCGATCTGCGGCAGAGCTGGATCGGGCGCGTGCGGCCGTCAAAGATGCAGTGCTTGCATTCAAGATACTCGACGAGAAAGTCGAAACGACCAGCGGCCACGTATCGATTAGCACCATGCATCTTGCCAAGGGCCTGGAGTTCCGAGCAGTCGTCGTGATGGCCTGTGATGATGAGGTCATTCCCTTGCAGGAACGGATTGAAACAGTTTCTGATGACACAGATCTGGAGGAAGTCTATAACACAGAGCGCCACTTGCTTTATGTTGCCTGCACCCGCGCACGAGATCATCTTCTTGTGACAGGAGTTGATCCGGCATCGGAGTTTCTTGAAGATTTGCTGATGTAAGTTTTTGTAATATCTGTCTGAACATAGCCGCGAGCTCAAACAGCGATTGCAAAGAACCAGTATATCTTTCTGTTCCCCAGGATATCAGCTGGCCAGAAAACCTTTTATATGACTGACCACATGCTACAACCGCTATCTGAATTGATTCATTTCAAACACGGGTTATTTTTTTCTCGACAACTGGGTGTAAATTAAGCAATATTTTAGCTCGCAAACTGGCCAGCAGAAAAGGATAATTTATATGAAATCTGATCTCATACTTAAAGGAAATGCTCATTTACAATCTTTTGGGCCGCAGCCGCAATCTATCTCGGAAAAATCCCAACCTAACGACCAAATGCCAGACTAAATAAGAGCCATGAAATCTGCCCTGTGGGGATGTAGGGGACATTCTATTGGATTATTGGTTCATAGGCAAACCAAGGGCTTTTTTCATCAAACTTCCAAAGAGGTTTAATTGAGAATAATTATCCGATATCTGAGTATTCTGGTGCCGATTATTTCCAAGATACCAACACTATTGTTGCTGGTTGGAGAAATGAATTCATTGAAGGAACCGGACCCAAATTAATGGGACTTCGAGCCCGATTCCAGATTTATTATGCATGGAGGTTGTCGATCCACCTCAAAGGTTTTGACATTTGCCGTTGCAATTGAGTAAATTCAGCGTACCGAGAATATACGTCAGTGTGTAATTTGCGGGACGGTCTTGTATAAATGCATTAAGATTCAAGCAGAGTTAGT
>JBDRSI010000321.1:0-5185 GCA_043825055.1 Verrucomicrobiota bacterium | reverse complement strand
GATAACGAGTTGAAAATTATCATCCTCTACTTAAAAAAGTCGGATGAACTTAAAAAATACAGCCGGCAAATAACCGGCGAGCCGCAATGGGGACCCTATGGCTATGTAGCATCTGATTATTTGAAGCCAAAACTGAAGAGGGACTATTTTGTGATTTGCGCCAGTGAAGACGTCGGCACGGGAACAGTCCTGCACGAAATGGTGCATATTCTGAACTGGAAGAATCTGCCATATCTGCCGTGCTGGTTGGATGAGAGCTTGGCCAAGGCAATGCCACCCTTTGATACAACTGTTAGTTATATTAATCATCAAAGCGGGAAAGTGACAAAAGTCAGTTATAATGCTTTGTGTTTGGGTGAATATTTAAAAACTCATAATAATAAAGTGGTTCTGAGGGAATTCGTTTCTTTCGGCCGGAAATGGCCATTACTTCCGATAATCAACAAACAATCAGCCATGTCTTCCTCTTTAATGGCATTGCTATGGCGGTATTTGGACGAGAGAGAGGTTTTGTCCGATTGCTTGATGGAAGTTGAAAAACAAAAGGGGTTTGATGTCGCAATTCTGAAGACATGCTTGGCAGAATCAGAGCAACAAATCCAGGATGATTTTATTGCATGGCTCAAGTTGCGAAAATACTTGCCGCCGCCCGTGTTTACATTTTAACCAATTAGCGAAGGAAGTTGTGCGGGCTGAAAAAGAACAAGAAACAGCGGAAGAACGCGAAGGCGCCAAATCGGTTCTTACCGAGCTTTTCCTGAAAAACCGCCTATTTTCAAAAGTGGAGGGACGCGCTTTGTCGCGTCCGTGGGACTTTCGCAATTAGCGCTGAAAGGAGTGGCCTGCATTGAAAAACAATCTCCCCGCCAAACAGTCGGATTTCCTCCTCTACACCGGAAGCGACGGCAAGGTAAATGTTGAGGTTTTCCTTAAAGACGAAACGGTCTGGCTCACGCAGAAGGCCATGGCCGAGCTCTTTGGAGTTAAGATACCCGCTATCAGTAAGCATCTGGCAAATATCTATGAAACCGGTGAACTGCAACAGGAAGCAACTCTTTCCATTCTGGAAACAGTTCAAAAGGAAGGCCAGCGGCAGGTCAGCCGGGATATGGAATTCTACAATCTCGACGCGATTATCGCAGTCGGCTACCGCGTAAACTCGTATCAGGCAACGCGATTCCGTGTCTGGGCGACAAAAATTCTCAAGGAATACATTATTAAGGGTTTTGTTCTGGACGATGAGCGGCTGAAACAGGGAAGCCGGGTTTTCGGCAAGGATTATTTTGAGGAACTCCTTGAGCGAATCAGGGAAATCAGGGCCAGCGAAAGACGCTTCTATCAAAAAATCACCGACATTTACGCACTTGCCGTTGATTATGATAAAAATGCTCCCCTGACAAAAGAATTCTTCGCGACGGTTCAGAACAAGCTTCATTGGGCAATAACGGGGAAAACCGCCGCGGAAATTATTTATGATTCGGCGGACGCAAAAAAGATTTATATGGGCCTGACAAGCTGGAAACAGGCCCCGGAAGGCAAAATACTGAAGTCCGACGTTGCCATTGCAAAGAATTACCTGAACGAAGCTCATATAAAAGAACTCAATCAAATCGTTTCGGCCTATCTTGACCTTGCGGAAAATCGCGCCAATAGACGGATTGTGACAAAAATGAAAGAATGGGCGCGGTTTCTGCACAGCTTTCTGGAATTATCCAGTTACCCTATTCTCAAGGATAAGGGCCGGGTATCTGCTCTGAAGGCGAAGTTAAAAGCCGAACGGGAGTTTGAACAATTTCGCGTTATTCAGGATAAAAACTTCATCTCTGATTTTGATAAAGAGATAAAGCGGATCACGGGGAAAAACGATGGCGATTAATACAATCACTGAATCTGAAATCGAAATCTTTTCCCTTGATGAACTTTCGTTTCGCACGGAATGCGCGCCGCTTTCGGACGATTAGCAACAAGGAATACGGCTCATGAAGCGCGAGAGTCAATACACACTGGCCGCGCCCGCAGTCGCTACGCTCCAGCGTTGCGGGCGGGTGGCGGCGGGGGTTCTCCTATTGGCCTTCGTTGTCGCCCTGGGACTGACCATGCAACGTCTGAGGGAATCGCACCGAACGCGCGCCGTGCCGATCCTGATGTATCATAAGATCGGCGCGGTCACCAACAACGCCTGGTGGGTGCCAACCGGCGTATTCGAGCGCCAATTGCGCGCCCTGCGTAACCAGGGCTATAGCACAATTCTGCCCGACGACATCGTAAACCACCGCAAGGCCGGCAAACGACTGCCGCCCAAACCCGTGATGATCACCTTTGATGACGGCTACCGCAACAGCCTGGCGCTGGCCGAACCACTTTTGAAGAAATACGGGTTCCGCGCCGTGGTCTATTTAATTACCGATACCGTCGCCGAAACACCGGAGACGCGCCGCCAATATGAAGGCGTGGACGTGTTGACCTGGCCGGAAATCAAGGCCATGCAAAAACGCGGGACCTTTGTTTTCGGCGGACACGGGCACCGACACCAGAACCTGGCCGCCTTGACCGATCCCTATCCGGATATCCGGGAATGTTATCTTCGGTTGCGCCGGCAAGGCATTCGGCAACCTTTCTCATTCTGTTATCCGTACGGACAATACAATGCGCGCACCATCGCGGCGGTCAAACACGCCGGGTTCCGAAGCGCCATGGTCTGCGAAGACCGGGTGGCCCTGACGGGCAAGCCCATGAATCTGCTGGCCTTGCCGCGGGTTTCGGTCATGGGCGGCGAGCATGAATTCCACGTCAAGCCGTCCCGATACCCGCCGGAAGGCGGCGTGATCGGGATCATGCATACGGGTATTCCGATGGAAGTCAGCCCGCGCCTGATATGGAGCGGCCTGCCTGCGCGACCTTCCTACGCCCACCGAAGCAAGGGCTTCGCGACCTTCCTTCGCCCGCCGGAGCAGGCTTCGCGAAGGCGGGAGGCGGGAGCCGCTCCGGCGAAGGCAGGCGCGACTGTGGAACAGGGCTGGCTACCCGCCGTGGAAGTCAGAAATGCCGATTACGAATGGCGTTGGCCGGCGAATGGAAGCAACGCGGCGCCGGTGCGCCTGGAAATCTGGGACAAGCACCGGTTGTTTCTGATGTGGTCAGGGAAAATATTTGACAGCCGGACGAAAACAGACTAATTTAATGCATAGGAATTTCAAAGTGCGATAGTGTGTCATTCCGATCCCGATCGCGCATGCGCATCGGGAGAGGAATCTCGTTAAGAGAGATCCTTCGTCCCGACTCTCCAAGAGGTCGGGACTCAGGATGACAGCGCGAACGGAATGAAAGTCGCTCTGAAGTATGCGCTTCGCTTAACTTCAGGGCCTAATTTAATGGTTATATAACGAGGTTCTTGCAAAACTATACAAAGAATCGGCTCGTGCTTCGTAGCGAAATATCGCTACTTCGCAGAGTAGCAGGCGAGCCTCCTACATCCCGATGCGCTTCGCGATCGGGATTACGATTGTAGGAGCGCCACACCGTTGGCGCGATTAGTTTTGTAATTAGCTCATAACCGGAAGATTATCACGTTCCACATAACATGGAGGGTCTTGCTATGAGTAAATTCTGGACTTGGGCGGCGTTGTTGTTAATCTCTTCCGGAGCTCTTGCCGATCGGGTGGTGCTTGAGGACCGCTTCGACAAAATCGACCCTAAGCTGACCTTCACCGTTCCGGTCACCGGCTCGCGCAGTACGATCGGCGGCGACCATAACAGTGTCACCGGTCAACCGCTGAACGGCCTGACCCTCAAAGAGTTCGGTTTTCTCCAATACCGGATCGGTGACAGCATCAGCGCCGAGCGTGGCGTGCTGGACCTGGAGTTCACCCTCCGCTTTCCGCCGGACCGGGTGCCCACGGCCGAAGAAGTGGCGACCATCGGCGTATCGCGGACACTGGCGACCCTGTTTGTGCCGGGCGGCCGCATCGGCATCGGGGTGAAAACGGGCGCCACCCCGCAACTCTGCTTCTCGGTCTACGAACAGGCCACGGCCTCGCACCTCTTCCTGAAGCGCGTGCCGGTGGATTGGAAAGAAGGCGAAAAACACCGGATCACGGTAAGTTGGGGCAATTACCTCCAGTTCGCCGCCGATGGTAAAAAAGTCGCCTCCGTGGCATTTCGCGGTCTGCACGGACCGTGGGGCTTGACCAAGTTCACCAACGACAATGCCTTACTCATCCTCGGCTCGCTCAAACGCTGGGTCAACACCTACGGCGACATCACTCTGCACCATGTCGCGATCACTGAGCCGACTCTGAGCGTCCTCGAGACCGTGGCCGCCGCCGGCGGCGTGCCCGGGGCCAAGTTCCAGCCAAGCACCCTGGCGATCCCGCGCGTCAGCCGCGCCCCGGTCATTGACGGCCTGCTGGAGGCAGGCGAATGGGACGAGGCGACCGCGCTCTCGGGCCTGACCGATGTCAGCCAGATGGCCGATATGAAGCAGGCCACCACGTTTTACCTCAGTTACGATGAGCGCAACCTCTACCTCGCCTGCCGCTGCTTCCGCACCCAGGCCGAAACCACCGACGCGGCCTGCTTCGCCCGGGATGGTTTCGTGTTCATGGACGACGCCATCGAAATGTTCCTGGTACCACCCGGCGGCAAGGACCACATCCAGTTCATCGGCAACAGTTTCGGTACTATCTACGATGCTTTGAACGGGAATCCGAACTGGAATTGCAATTGGCAGTTCAAGACCCGGGCCGAGGATACTTGCTGGACCGGTGAACTGGCGATCCCGTTCTCCGAAATGCAACGGACGATGCCGGCGGACGGTGAAATCTGGGCCATGAATTTCTGCCGCGACCTGCCGGAGATGAGCGGTTTCGGGAGCTGGGTATTCCTAAAAGGCAAATTCGATCAGCCGGACAAGTTTGCCCGGGCCACGTTTACTGTCGGCGGTCCGGCGGTCCAGCTGCTGGCCATCACCGGAACCCTATATGCCGACCCCGTGCTGACTGGCGAAGTCGCTGTTCCCGCCGGCGATCCGGCGGTATCCGGCACGGTAAAGGGCGAAGTGTGGCTGTACGACGATAGCGGTGTGCTGGCATATCGCAGCATGGCCATGGGCGGGAAGGACGAGCGCCGGTTTACCGTGCCGCTCAAGCCGGAGAACGCAGATACGCCGGCCGAAGGCGAGTTCTTC
>JBDRSI010000320.1:0-7703 GCA_043825055.1 Verrucomicrobiota bacterium | reverse complement strand
AGACACACGGCGTATTTTTGCGGGAACGGTTGAGACCGGCAAAGCAAAAACGGGTGACGAGATTGTCTTTCTGCCGTCCGGCAAACGTTCTCGCATCAGCACCATTGAGGGGTTCAACACGTCGGCGCGAACAACCGTGGGATCAGGCGAGGCGGTCGGGTTGACTCTACAGACTCAAGTGTATGTCAAACCCGGTGAGTTGATGGTCAAGGTCTCCGAGGCTCAGCCGCACGTAAGTCCGCGATTTCGCGCCAACCTGTTCTGGATGGGACATGCGCCGATGATAAAGGACAAGAAATATAAACTCAAACTCGGAGCGTTGCGCGCGCCCTTGCAACTCGTCGAGATATTGAATGTTGTTGATGCCTCGGATATGACATCGGTGGCAAACAAACAGCAGGTTGACAGACACGACGTCGCCGAGTGCATTCTTGAGACGCCCCGCCCGGTCGCTTTTGATCTTTCCGGCAAGATCAGATTTACCGGTCGCTTTGTGATCGTCGACAACTACGAGATAGCGGGGGCGGGGATCGTTCTTGAAGACATACAAAGCGAGGATTCCACCCTTCGACGGCACGTGAGCGACCGGGAATTTGCATGGGAGAGCGGCGGAATATCTTCGGCCCAGAGGGTGGCTACCTACGGACACAGCGCAAAATTCGTGGTCTTCACCGGCGATCAGCAAGAAAAAACCGAGTCCTTGGCCACCGCGCTGGAAAAGCATCTGTTCAGCCACAACTTTAAGACCTACTACCTTCGAATGGGGAACGTCATCAAGGGGCTTGATGTTGACATAAAGCACGAGTCGGAAGTACGGGATGAGCATATCAGGAGATTGGGAGAACTGGCGCGCATTCTTACGGATTCCGGCCAGATCTTCATCACCTCGCTGTCGAATGTGGATGACTATGATTTGAAAACCCTGGAACTCCTGAACAAGCCGAACGAAATCCTAGTCATCAACGTCGGCGAAAATCTTTTCAGCCATTATCAGGTTGCCTTGACCCTTGACATCCATGCCGATGAGGCAAATTCCCTGGAGAAAGTCGCCACGCTGTTGAAGGAGAAGAAAGTAATTCTCGAATACTATTTGTGAGCGAGATGGAGGAGGACAATAATGGAATCGCATGCAAGAAGCTGGGCGAAATCCGTCACTTGGCGTGTCATTGGAATTATCATCCTGGGAGGCATTTCATACGCGATTACACGCAACTGGGCGCAGACGACGATCATTACGGTGATTTTTCATAGTCTGCGGCTGGTCCTTTACTATTATCACGAACGCATCTGGGAGCGTATTTCCTGGGGCAAGCTTAAACATCCCCTGGCACGCTTTCCTGTCAAAGAGGATCTCACGGTTAAAGACTATGAGGCGATCGGGAAATTCCTGGAAGAGCAAAAGTGTCTCAAAAGGCCGGATTATGAAATATAGATGATGGAAGGGGGCCAAGTGAAAAAAGATTGTCAGCCGTTGCACATCGAAACGCAGTTGATTCATGGCGGGTATGAACCGGAACAGATCACCGGGGCCACGACACTCCCAATCTTTCAAAGCACCTCGTTCGCCTATAAAACGGCGGAAGAATTGGAAGCGGTGTTTGCCGGGCGGGAAGCTGGGTATGTCTATTCGCGAATCGGCAATCCCACGCTCGTGGGGCTTGAACGGCGGCTTGCTGTTCTTGAAGACGGACTCGGCGCCGTTGCCTGCGCCTCTGGAATGGCGGCCATCAGCGCTGTTGTTCTCGCTCTCGCCAGCCAGGGCGATGAGATAATCTCCGGGAACAGTATCTTCGGTGGCACCTATTCCCTGTTCGCCAACCTTCTGAAACGGTGTGGAATTCGAACCGTGTTTGTGGAGTCCACCGATATTGATGCGTACCGGGATGCGATCGGGGAGCGGACCAAATTGATCTTTGTTGAGACCGTGGGCAACCCGAAGCTGGATGTTCCGGATATCGCCGCACTGGCGAATGTGGCGAAAGAAAAGAACGTGGTTTTTGTGGTGGATAATACCGTGACCACGCCGCTGCTGCTCCAGCCCAAAATATTGGGCACGGACATCGTGATTCACTCCACGTCAAAATTCATAAACGGCCACGGCAATGCGATTGGAGGAATCATCGTTGACTGCGGCACATTTGACTGGTCAAGCCCCCGGTACAGCCAGTTGAGTCCCTTCTATAAGCGGGCCGGTAATATGGCGTTCCTGGCTTACCTGCGGAATCAGATCTGCCGGGACCTCGGGGGCTGCCTCTCGCCGTTCAACGCGTTCCTGATGTCCATCGGGATCGAGTCGCTGGGCGTTCGCATGGAACGGCATTGCGCCAACGCCATGCGGGTGGCTGGTTTTCTGGCAGAAGATCGGCGGGTGCGTGAGGTTCGCTATCCGGGACTGTCCAGTCACCCGAACCATGCAGTGGCCCAACGGCAGTTCGCCGGCAGGTATGGAGCCCTGCTGACTCTGAAATTGGAAAGCAAGGCTCAGTGCTTCAAATTCATCAATGGCCTGAAACGGGCCAAGAACCTCGCCAACCTGGGAGATGCCAAGACGCTGGTGATTCATCCGGCGTCAACATTCTGCCGGGATCTGACTGAGGAACAACGCCAGGCTGTGGGCGTCTCCGACGAACTGGTGCGATTCTCGATTGGAATCGAACACGCCGATGATATCATCAGCGATTTGGACAATGCTCTGGCACAGGTGTAAAAACGAGATTCCGGGAAAACCAGATCATGAAGGAGTTGTGACGATGAGAATCAAGGTGAATGACAAGGATGTGGAGCTTCCGGACAACACGTCTATCACGGAGTTGCTGGTTGTCCAGAACGTCAAGATGCCGGACATGGTGTCCGTGGAACTGAATGGCGAGATTCTCGATCGGAAGACGTTCGAGACCACGGCGCTCAAGCCGGGGGACAAGGTAGAGTTCCTGTATTTCATGGGGGGCGGTGGCGGAATTGCAGATTGACTTGTTTCCGATTGATGATTGAAGACGCGGAACGAAGAGAGGGGCAATGCACATGAGTCTGACCGAACAACAAATCGAGCGCTATTCGCGCCACATCATTCTCCCGGAGGTTGGGGGCAAAGGGCAGGCGAAACTGCTGGCCGGCAAGGTGCTCATCGTTGGAGCCGGTGGTCTCGGTTCACCCGCGGCTCTCTACCTGGCCGCCGCGGGGGTGGGCACAATCGGCCTGATTGATGCCGACGCCGTGGACCTGAGCAATTTGCAACGGCAGATCATCCATGCCACCCCCGATCTGGGCCGACCAAAAGTGGAGTCGGCAACCGATAAAATGCGCGCGATCAATCCGGATGTGACCGTGCATACCTACCGCGAACGGCTTGCCGCGGCTAATGCGCTGACCATCCTGAAGGATTATGATTTCGTGATTGACGGAACCGATAACTTCGCCTCGAAATTCCTGGTGGCGGATGCCTGCCATTTCACACGAAGGCCCTACTCCCATGCGGGCATCCTGCGCTTCGATGGACAGACGCTGACTGTCATTCCAAGGAAAACTGCGTGCTACCGGTGTGTTTTCAGCACGCCACCTCCGGCCGGTGCGGTGCCCAGTTGTTCCCAGGCCGGTGTGCTCGGCGTTTTAGCCGGTGTCGTCGGCTGTATTCAAGCCACCGAAGCCATAAAGTTCCTGCTAAGTATTGGCGATCTCCTGACAAATCGGCTGCTTGTATATAATGCGCTGAAAATGAAATTCCGGGATGTGCCCTTGCGGCGCAATCGCCAGTGCCCTTTATGCGGCGAACATCCTTCCATCACCGAGCTGCGGGACGAAGAAGTGCCGGTTGCCTGTGACCTGCGTGCCGGCGGCCGTCATACTGACCAACATGAAACCTGAGCAAATGCACAAAGATTTCAAACTGACCATTTCAAGGGCCGTTGGGGCAGAATTGGTTGCTTATGCCGGAAAAGCAGCGCCACTTGAGGCCTGCGGCCTGCTGGCAGGTAGGGACGGCCAAGTGACGAAATTCTATCCGATGACCAACGTTGAGGCTTCACCGGAACATTTCAGCATGAAGCCGGAGGAACAGTTTGCGGCTGTGAAGGGCATGCGGCGAATGGGACTGAAGATGCTGGCGATTTGGCACAGCCATCCGTCTACGCCGCCGCGCATGTCCGCGGAGGATTTGCGATTGGCGTTTACGCCGGACGTGGCGTACATCATTCTATCACTGGCGCAGGACGCAAATCCGGAATGCCGCGCCTTCGTTATAAACAGTGGAAGCCCCAAATCTGTTGAAGTGGTGATTACAAATGAATAAAACCCAACCATTTTACTACCACCTGCCGTCCAATCTCAGCGAGGATATCGAAGCGTATCAAGGCGAAGTGCAGCGCTTTCTGGCCAAGCAACTTCCCCCCGCTGTGTTCAAGGCCAAGCGCGTTCCGCGCGGCATATACGAGCAGCGCCGGGATGGGACCTACATGCTGCGGGTCCGCGTGGCCGGCGGCGCTCTGACAGCGGCGCAGGCGTGCGCCCTTTCGGAACTCAGCCGTGATTTCAGTAACGGGTCGCTCCATGTGACGACCCGTCAGGATGTTCAACTTCATGATGTCGCCATTACGGACACGCCGGAGATCATGCGTCGCTTGAAGGAAGTTGGCCTGACGAGTAAAGGCGGCGGGGGTAATACAGTCCGAAACGTCGCGGCCTGCCCCTATGCCGGGATTTGCCCCGCCGAGGCTTTTGACGTGACACCGTTTGCTCATGCTGTCACCGAGTATCTGATTACCCTGGCGGGCAGCTACAATCTTCCGCGTAAATATAAGATCGCGTTCAGCGGCTGTGCGTGCGATTGCGCACTGGCCCGCGTGGCAGATCTGGGGTTTATCGCCGAAGTCAAGGACAAGCAAACCGGATTCACGCTCTATGCAGGTGGCGGTATGGGCGCTCATTCGCGGCTTGCCGACAGAATGGAAGAATGGATGCCGGGATCAGACGCCGTCATCGTGGCAGAAGCCGGACGGCGGCTGTTTGACCGGTTAGGAGATCGCACCGACCGGCATCATGCGCGGCTTCGGTTCGTGCTCGCGAAGATCGGGGCGGATGCATTCCGTGACGAACTCCACAAGCAGATCGCGGAAGCGCAACAAGATGGGGTTCCGCGCTGCGGCGTTCCATCGCCCGCCCATCGCTCCCCAAATAATGCGCCCGAAGTGCCGCAGTTCCAGGCCGCGGATAAATTGCGATTTATACGGCAAAAGCAGGCCGGATTTGTCGCCGTGCCACTGCATCTGCCGCTCGGATTTATGCCGTGGCGGGACTTTGGCGCCATTGGCGAACTTGCCCTGCGGTACAGCGCCCAACAAGAAGTGCGGACGACGCGCTCTCAGAATCTGCTGTTGCGGTTTGTCCGGCAGGAGAGCCTGCCCGAACTGGCGAACGCGTTGCGGCGGCTTGAGACTGACGTTATCTCGCCATCGCCGCTGGGATGCTTTGTCGCCTGCGCGGGAGCTTCGACCTGCCGGCTGGGACTGTGCCTCGCGCGGGCCGCATCCCGCGCGAGTGCGGATGCCTTGGATAAGGCGGGTGGATTGGACGACGTGCTGGCGGAACTCGATATCCATATCAGCGGCTGTCCAAACGCATGTGGCCACCATCCCATGGCACCCATTGGTTTCTTTGGCGTGGCCCAACGCAGCGGGAATCGCTTGGTGCCGTCGTATCGCGTGGTTATGGGAGCAAGGGACGATGCTCACGCCGTCCGACTGGCCGAAGAGGCCGGGACTGTTCCAGCGCGCGCGCTCCCTGGTTTCCTGGTGGAATTGGCCCGGGATTTCAAGGGAAATCGGGCTGAAAAGGAATCGTTTATCCAATACTTCGAAAGGAAAGGGCTGAATCATTTTCGGGACTTGACTCGCCGCCATGCGCAGGTGCCGGAATACTCAACCGATCCGCTCTTCTATCGCGACTGGGGACAGGAGGAGGACTTTTCCCTGGCGGGGCGGGGAGCAGGCGAGTGCGGGGCCGGCGTGTTTGAGGTGATTCGCGACGACATTACCGCGGCAAAGAAAGCGCTTGATCTGTCGGACAAGACCAGGGAACAAGCCCCCTTGTTCAGCGCGTTTCTGGCCACGGTGCGCGCCCTGTTGATCACACGTGGCGTTGATACGCAGGATCCGGATGCCATCATCCGGTCCTTTGAAAACCATTTTGTGGAGACAGGGTTGGTCTCCTCCGAGTACCGCGGGTTGCTCGCTCGGGCGCGCGGGTACATCGAGGGGTGGAGCGCCGCGCTGG
This sequence comes from Verrucomicrobiota bacterium, assembly GCA_043825055.1. GTDB lineage: Bacteria > Verrucomicrobiota > Kiritimatiellia > JAAZAB01 > JAAZAB01 > VSJD01. Next base: position 1,439 of record JBDRSI010000320.1, on the reverse strand, counting down.
AGGGCCGCGACGCGGAGATCAAAACGCTGCTGGCCCGGATCGAAATCTTGTTCAACAGCCTTGACGGCGCCCTTGTATTTCATCCCCCCGAAGCCAAGCCGGCCGCGGCAACACAACCGAAGACCGATCCGGATGAGGCGGCGGGTGCCTCGCGCGTGGTGCGACTTGATCTCAGCGGCGTGGCGTGTCCCATGAATTTCGTGAAGGCCAAGCTCAAGCTCGAAACGATGGCGGTGGGGGAGGTGCTGCGTGTAGTGCTGGATGATGGAGAGCCGGTCCAGAATGTTCCCGCGAGCTTCAAGAACGAAGGCCAAGATGTGCTCGAAACCGTACGGTTGGCTGACGGACATTGGCAGGTGGACATAAGGAAAAAACAATAAAGGATTAGGCAATATGAAATACTTCAAGGACAATTCGTTGTCGATCGGCAACACGCCGCTCGTGCAGTTGCGCAAAGTGACCGGAAACAAGGCGCTGGTCCTGGCCAAGGTGGAAGGCTGCAACCCCGGTTACTCCGTGAAAGACAGAATTGGCGCGGCGATGATCTGGGATGCCGAAAAACGCGGTGTTCTCAAACCCGGGGTCGAGATTATCGAACCGACCAGCGGGAATACCGGGATTTCACTCGCGTTCGTTGGGGCCGCGCGAGGATACAAGGTCACACTCACCATGCCGGATACAATGAGCATTGAACGGCGCAAGATTCTCAAGGCGTTGGGCGCCAATGTGGTGCTGACTGACGGAGCAAAAGGCATGCTGGGAGCCATCAGCAAAGCTGAAGAAATGATTGCCGAGAGCCCGGTGCGCTATTTCATGCCTCAGCAGTTCAAAAACCCGGCAAATCCTGCAATTCATGAAAAGACCACCGGACCTGAAATCTGGAATGATACGGAGGGAAAGATGGAGGTACTGATTGCCGGTGTCGGAACAGGAGGCACGATCACAGGCGTGTCACGTTTCATCAAGAAAACATACGACAAGAAGATCCTGGCTGTTGCCGTAGAACCTGAAAATAGCCCGGTTATCTCCCAGAAGCTGGAAGGAAAGGAGCTGAAATCCGGCCCCCACATGATCCAGGGGATCGGTGCCGGGTTTATTCCGGATGTTCTGGATTTGAGTTTTGTGGATCGCGTAGAGAAGGTGGGCAACGAGGAAGCCATGGAATATGCCCGGCGCTTGGCCCGCGAAGAAGGAATTCTTTCCGGAATATCATCTGGAGCCGCCGTGGCGGTGGCGGCGCGACTGGTCAAAGCCCCTGAATTTGAAGGTAAGACGATTGTGGTCATTCTGCCCGACTCCGGTGAGCGCTACCTTTCAACCATGCTTTACGAGTGAAATTGTTTTTTTCCGAGGAGTTCTTTTTTTTATTACTTTTGGCGTGGTATGTGTGTGCAAAAAAAGGCAAAAAAGATATTGCCGCTGGGCCTGCTGGTTGAAGG
>JBDRSI010000319.1:0-3116 GCA_043825055.1 Verrucomicrobiota bacterium | reverse complement strand
AGGAATACCGCAATAGAGATTGAATACAGAGTCGTCTGCATAATCATTTTCCACCGCCCGCCATGGAAACCGGCAAACAGTCCGTTCATAAATCTTTTCATACGCCCCCCCCCTTTGTTTTTCGAACAATGACACCAGTTTGGAAACAATTACACTACACGTACTTTGCCAGCCTGCCCGCAGTCGCTACGCGACAGCGTTGCGGGCGGGCATTATTCCTGATTGTTAATCACGCCTTAAAGCATGATAAATTTCCTCTTTTTTATCATGGAAGGGTCACAGGGTCAAACCATAAAATAAAAACGAACCGGTTAGTTTGTCACTAATATTTTACTTTGATTCCGCTGAAAAAACCGTCGAGGTCGCCTCTTAATCGGCCGGGGGTCTTTTAAACCCCAGGGCCGGACACCGCCAGAACGAACTTTACACTCGGTGCCGGGTACATCGGACGGCCACCGGCGGTAGTTTTACATTTGCATCGTCTTTTTCATCCGGAAACAATCCTTCCATCTGGTTTTTTCAGCCCGGTACCACAGACATGGTCATTGTTTCGACGCGGCAGGCCTGGGACATCTCCCACACGATCCGGCGGAAGAAACGCCGGATATTGCAAGGCGGCGGCACGCCGTACCGTGCATTTGCCTTGTTCGGATTTCCAGCTGTGTTCTTTGGTTTGTTGTTCATTCCACATGCCGACTAGGCGGTGCCGTCGAGTACTGCACCCTGCGCCTTCAACCGTGCGCGCAACACGGCCACGTCAAGCTGGCGCGGATCGGGAATCTGTTCGACGGCGAGCATGCCGGCGGCAGTTCCGGCAGCCTGGCCGGTGGCCAGGCAGGTACCCATAACACGGCAGGATCCGTTTGCGGAGCGTGTAGAAGACAGGCAGCGCCCCGCGACCAGCAGGTTTCGAAACCCGCATGGAATCAGGCATCCGAACGGGATGTCGTAGGAACCGCCGCCGCGCACCGGGATGCGCGTCTGCGCTGTGCCGGAACCATGGATGTCGATATGGTGTGCGCCGCGAGCGATGCCGTCGTCACACCGCCGCGCCTCACGCACCATGGCGTCGCTGAGCACGGTTTCACCGCGGATCCGCCGCGTCTCGCGTATGCCCACGCTATAGGCTGTATCGGCAAGCACTGCATCGGCAAAGCCAGGCACGCTGGCTCTCAGAAATGCAACGCCCTTCTCGACCTGACACGCCAGCTCGGGCAGGGCCGCGCTCCATGCAGCATTGTCGTTGGCGTCGATCCCGGCCAGTCGCGTCATGTTCAGTCCGACTTCACGTCGCGCCAACGATGTGGGCCACATGAACACGGCCGCGCATGGAGCCACGGCGCCCATGGCAATAGCCTCGCCGAGCACACGGCCCTTGGCGCTAAGCGGCACGAACGGAAGACCCGCATCGTATAGCGCACGCGCACACTCAGCCGGGGACTTGTCAATCACTGGGCTTTCCGCGAGCATGAACTCCTCAGGGTGATCGCGAATAAACGTCATGAGGATTGGCATGTCCACGTTGCCGACGCGAAAGGTAAGGCTTACCGGCTGCAGGGCGTCGGCCTTCGGCTGTTCGTATTCGGCACCGGCCAACACGGCCAAGGCGCCATCACCGCTGGTGTCCACAAACACATCCGCTGCGAGTTGCACACGCCCCTGGCGCTGGATTATATCAATCGTCGTGATGCGGCAATCGCGGACCGCGGCGCCGTACAAGATACTGCCGAGCATGAGCCGGATACGTCGGCACGTTAGTTCCTCAACGATGGCCAGACGCATGGCAACCGGATCGATGCATACGCCCCAGTTCAGCCGCCAGTCGAACAGCGGCCCAATGTAGCCACCGCGACGGCGGCAACCCTGGAACAGCGCCTGCGCCGGCCCGCCCACCAGCCACTGGCCGCGTGCGTTGAGGCACCCGTCCACGGGCAGTCCGCTGACCAGTTCGCCGCCTGGGAACGGGTGTGCTTCAACAAGGGTGACATTCGCACCGTTGTCCGCCGCGGCACATGCCGCAGCGACACCAGCAGGACCGCTGCCGACAACCATGACGTCTGCGCTTCTGGTCATGCGTTGTCTCCAACGTGATAGTCCACCCGCGTGTTTTGGTTCACTTGCCTGTGCATGTCACCTGTCTCCGAGGGCTTACCAAGCCACTGGAGACTGTTTTGCTGTGTGATCATTATTTGTCTTGTCCGAACGAATAGCGTTTTATCCCAAATGTTACGAGTATAGAGACTTGGCTGGCGGGAGTCAACGGAGTCAAGCAGCATTTTTGGATAAAACGCCGTTGGACGGAGCCGGCTTCGCGCTGGGCGCTACGCCGGGCCAAGGCCACGGAGCGGCTGACTATTTTGGCTATGGGATTTAAATGGGGGGAATTAAGCAGGCACGGTGGTTGTCAGGCGAAGAAGAACGCGTCCGCGATGCTCCGAATATCATTCCGGATCTCTTTTTCTTCATCTCGGGAGCATTTCGGTTTTACTGAGGGAGACTATTTGCCGGATACGGGTTCAATCAGGGTCACATTCAATCAGGGTCAAACCATAAAATAGAAACGAACCGGTTAGTTTGTCACTAATATTTTATTTTATGGTTTGACCCTGATTCTTCCGCGCGCTGGTTCGCAGTTTTGCTTCGTCTGCCTGACCCGCTTGGGCGTAGCGCTCTCGCCCTGGGCGAAGCGCTCCGGGCGGAGCCTGGAGGGCAGCTACACTTGTCCTGCGTAGCCTCTGGCGAAGCAGGATCATAACCTGGGGCGCAACCCCGGGGCAAAAGGTGTTGCCCAAAACCCTCCCGCACCCTGTAGGGGTGCTACATCTCCCCGCGTTCTTTCCCCGGAAGGTTGCTCCGCTTCGGCCTCCGTCGCCAGATCTATTACGACATAGGAGACTGCCGCGGAAAGTTTCACTTCATTCCTCAACCCCTGTGAATGAATATCTACTATTTAAGGGCTTCCCTAGTCCTTAACCTAGTACGTTGTTAAGTTAGTTTTTAATAGTATCGTAAAATCTGTTAAGTTTATTGCGAGCCTTGTTCTTTGTAAAATGCCAGGTAATTTTAGTTTGAAGGCGATTGCGTTTTGCGGACCATGTCAGAACTTCTTTGGTTAA
>JBDRSI010000318.1:0-6592 GCA_043825055.1 Verrucomicrobiota bacterium | reverse complement strand
GGCCGCCCGAATTGCCGGCCATGAAAACAAGAATGCTTCGTTCCTGGAGCCCGCGAACGAGGTCAACGGCTTCCTTATTTGTCTTCGTGGCGCCCACAATGGCGGCAAACCCGGGCATGCGGCCGTCAACGAGCTTGATGCCCTGCATCCGCAAGGTCGCATCGCCGCTGAATCCGAGCCAGATTCCCTCGGCCGGGTTCTGGGCAAGCGCGTATTTCAGCGATTCGATTGTTTCTTCCGCGATTAACGTGGCAACGCCGGCGTTCAACGTGTCGCCGAGGTAAGGCAGCCATAATTCATCGGTCGGGATTTCAGACAGAAGCTTTCTGGCTTCCTGGAGCGATTCTTCCAGATCGCCGAGTTTCTGCACTTTCTGACCGAGGAAAAGATACATTATGGGCAGGTAATATGCGGTGTCGGGATATTCAACCTTGCCATCTTTCCCTTTTGCTTTGATCGCTTTTTCCAGAGTCTGCTCGGCCCTTTCCACCATCCTATGAGCTCCTCTAATCGCGGCCGTTGCTATTATCTTTGACATTTTAATGTTTCCCTTCTGTACTCAATAACCGAATCATCAATAAGGCGCCCGGCATCCATACCCGCCACTGAAGTCGCCTGATGAGCTACATTGGAGTTCCCAGCGACAATACGTTGGCGCTTTTTCCCCTTCTGCACTCGGGGCAGAGTTTTGCATATTTGCCGAACTCGGCCAAGTCAATTTTCACTTTTTCTTTCACTTTTTCCATAATATACCTGTTCACAGGTTCACTAACAAGGCGCCGGCCGCATTCCTCGCAGACAAGCAACTTTGCCCTCGACTTGAACGGCGACACCTCGATTTCACCCGTATCTTCGTGGACTCTCAACTGAATTGTCCCCACCGGGCACACGTAGGCGCATGCCCCGCAGCCAATGCAATCCTCCGCGGGCTGCCGGAATGGGGTGGCCACAATACGGTCCACGCCACGTCCCGAAAAACCTATGGCCGATCTCCCGATCACTTCCTCGCAGACAATCGTGCATAGCCCGCACAACACACAGTTCCGCAGACTCTCTGTGATCTTCGGATAGGGGGACCCTTCGATGCCCATCCGTCTTGCCAGTTCTTTTAATTGTTCAGATTCGGGCGCCCGGGCAAGCAGTAATTCCATGACGCCGCGGCGCGCCTTTACGGCGTTCTCGCTCGACACACTCACGACGATATCCCGGTGGACAGGATAGTTGCAGGCTGTGACGAGTTGTTTCCAGTCTCCTCTATCCAATTCCACCATGCACAGGCGGCACGTGGCCGGATGGGATATGGAGGGATGGAAACACAGGGTCGGGATCCAGATTCCAGCCTTTTGCGCGGCATCAAGAATGGTGACCTCCGTTTGGACATCAACCTTTTTGCCGTCTATGGTTACTGTAGGCATCGTTTCGCTTCCCTATACGATCTTCTTGACAGCGGTAAAAGGACACTTCTCCAGACAAGTCCCGCACATCGTGCATTTTTCGCGCGCGATCACATGCGGTTTTTGGCGTTCGCCTGAAATCGCTCTTACGGGGCATTGTTTCAGGCAAATCCCGCAGCCCTTGCACGCTTCCGTATCAATCTCGTAAAAGAACAGCCCCTTGCACACTTTTGCCGGACATCGTCGCTGGAGGATATGCGTTTCGTATTCGCCTCTGAAATAGCGGATGGTGGACAGAACGGGATTGGCCGCCGTCTTGCCCAGCGCACATAACGCTGTGCCGGCAAGCAGATCCGCCAGGTCGTCCAGCTTGGCGAGGTCTCCTGTTTCTCCCTCCCCATGAGAGATACGGTCAAGAATGTAGCACATCTGCGAAATACCTTCGCGGCATGGCGTGCATTTTCCACAAGACTCCTTCTTGAGAAAATCAAGGAAGTATTTAGCGACGTTCACCATGCAGGTGTCTTCATCCATCACAATCATGCCGCCGGATCCCATCATGGAGCCCAGTTTGGTCAACTCGTCGAAATCCACGCGCGTGTCCAGATGCTCCGCCGGAATACAGCCACCCGACGGTCCTCCTGTCTGAACGGCTTTGAACGCTTTGCCGTCTTTCAGCCCACCCCCGATATCGTACACAATTTGACGCAGGGTCATTCCCATGGGCACTTCAACAAGACCAGTATTCACGACTTTTCCGACCAAGCTGAACACTTTTGTGCCTTTGGACCCTTCGGTGCCTATCGAGGCGAACCATCTGCTTCCTTTATTAATAATCACCGGGACATTGGCCCACGTTTCAACGTTGTTGAGGACAGTCGGCTTGCTCCAGAGTCCGCTTTCGACGGTATGCACATACTTCGCTCTCGGTTCTCCCGGCCTGCCTTCCAACGAAGCCATCAATGCCGTTGACTCGCCGCACACAAATGCCCCGCCGCCACGATTGATTTTAATATCAAAGGAATAAGCGCTGCCAAGGATATTCTGGCCCAGTAGCCCCAGTTCCCGCGCTTGCAAGATTGCTTTCTTCAGGTGCTCCACCGCAAGCGGATACTCGTTGCGAACGTAGATGTATCCCTGCGACGATCCGATGGCGTATGCGCCGATGCTCATTCCTTCGATCACAGAATGAGGATTCCCTTCCATGATGGATCGGTCCATGAAAGCACCGGGGTCTCCTTCATCCCCGTTACAGATCACATACTTGGGCGAACCCTCGGCATCACGACACGACCGCCATTTCTTCCCGGTCGGAAAACCGCCGCCACCGCGGCCGCGAAGTCCCGAACGTTCCACCTCCGCAATAATATCCTCCGGCTTCATGGCTGTGAGCGCGGCCGTCAGGGCGGCATATCCGCCTGCCGCTATGTAATCCTCAAGGCTCGTCGGATCAATTGACCCGTTCTCGGCCAACACGATCCTGTGTTGAGCCGTGTAGAAAGGTATTTCTCCAGCCGTCCTGGCAAGACTTCCGGTAACAGGATCCTTGTAGAGCAGACGTTCCACCACGCGGCCGCCCATGACTGTTTCACGGAATATTTCGGCTACATCCGGCTCTTCGACTCGCTGGTAGAATATCTCGCCCGGTTGAACCACCACGATCGGCCCGCGCTCGCAAAACCCGTGGCAACCCACACATTTGGCCTCTACCGCCACATTCGCTCCCGACTCTTGTACAGCCTGCAGAAAAAGTTCATGAATTCGGCGTGATCCCCTTGCGGCACATCCCGTCCCGATGCAGACGCGTACGCACCGTCCGGAAGGACTGCGCCGCCGGAGCAATTCCTCGCGGAGGCGCTCCAAATCAGCCGGACACCGGACTGTTTTTCCTGGAGCCGAGATCACTTTTCCGCCCCCTTCTGGACCGGTTCCTCATCCAGAGGCAGTGCGCCTAGAATTTTGACGGCTGACTCCGGCGTCACTCCGTCGTAATACTTCCCATCCACCACCATGACGGGCGCCAAGGCACACGCGCCAACGCAGTTGACTGCCTGGAAAGTAAAACGGCGGTCCGAAGTGGTTCCGCCAGGCTCAACCTGGAATTCCCTGCAAATCCTCTCCGATATGCCTGCCGCTCCCTTGAGGTAACACACCGTTCCCGTGCAGAGTGTGACCTCATGTTGTCCCTTCGGTGCGAGGCGAAAGGACGCATAGAACGTTGCGACGCTGAAAATGCGGCTGAGCGGGATACCAAGCCGCTTTGACAGCCGCCGCAATTGTTCGGCAGGCAGGTAACCGCATTCCGCTTGCAAGTCCTGCATCATGGGGATAAGCATCCCGACCTGCTCGTCATAGCGGACAACGATCTGTTCAATTAATTCGTCCGGCTGTATCATTGTTCACCTTTGCTCCAACTACTCTGCCAGCCTGAATCATTCAGACTAGCGTGATTAATAATCATGCTAAACCGATTCAATTGTCACCTCAATGCCGCGTTTGCTCAACTCATCGGCAATCTCGCGCACCACGGAAAACCGGATGCCGAGACGGTGCGGAAGTTCCGGATTCTGGTGAGCCGGGTTTAATGCCTGTCCGACGAAAAAATAGACATGGTCGGCATCAAGCAACAGACGCACGAGGCTTGCGCTGCCATCCGTCTTGAACATGACGGTGTTCTTCTGTGCCCCGGACCTGAGAAATTCGCTTGCCCGTGTCAAGGTAAGGATTCCCTCGGTTACAAGGTCAATGCCCTTAAGGCGCGCCATCGGCGGCACGTCGTCGGTCATGGTTTGCAGATCAACTTCCAGGGGGCGTCCGAAGTGGTGCGACACAATTTTCGCGGTCGTCCCGCCGCATACGATAAGCCGACCGCCCCGCTTGACGAACCTCGAAACCAGATTTTCATCGGTTGTCCTGTCCGCGGGCGGGCCGGTCAGCAGTGTAAGCACCTGCTTGTGACGGACCTTGATGACAACCACGCTCACATCGTCACCGGGAGCGCCGGCATACAGTTCATTCACGGTTTCAGCAATCTTGTCCGCTATGTCCTGGGCCGAAAGATCCGGATGAGCCTGTTCTTCAAGAAAATGCGCGGCCTGATCCCATCCCCAGCCCAGGGGATATACCCCGCCAATCCCGGCGTTGAGAATGCCGTCGGATACAAACACGACCAAATCGTCTGCGGCTAAATTCAAAAGCGACTCGTGAATTTCCTTTCCCTCGATGGTTCTGTCTTCATGTATGATCGGCTGGATTTTTCTGTGCCGCAGGAATATGGGGAACGGCGAATCGAATTCCATCACTCGTGCATAGCCTTCGGTGAAGAACTGCGCGATAGCAAACGTGCTATACGCGAGTTTGCGGACCTGACAGGTCGGCAGTGTCTCGCTGAGTGTCCGGACCACTTCGCACAAAGGCAGATCGTCCTCCAGCATGTGCATGGCAATGCAGGTGGTCAGAGTGGCAAGAATATTTGCTTTGACGCCGCTGCCAAGACCGTCCGACAAAGCCACCGTCACTGAATTCGTTTTACGGGAAACCACGATGCTGTCGCCGCAGAGTTCTTCCCCATGCTTTTGGATCTGTCTTGTCCCCCACTCGTAGTACAGTCTCATTGTCGCTTGTCTTCCTTGACGAGAGACATGAGTCTCACCAGCAATATCTTTGTCTCTGCGGTCGTTTCTCCGAGAAGTCTTGCAATTTCCTGGGCGGTCTTCATTTGACGGGAAATGACCTCCTGGGCGCGCTGCAGTGTCTGCGTCTTGAGGTCGTCATAGTGTCTCTTGGCCTCTTCCTCGTCGGAGATGTCAATGAAGATGCCACAATACAAATCCTTGCCTTCAATGGGGAAAAGACAGGCACGGAAACTGACGCCATGCTCCGGAATGCTCTCTTTCACCGTGAGCTGGCCATCGCCCGTAATGACTCTCTCAAAGCAGTCAGAATGCACGAATTGGGCGGCCGGTTCCTCCCGAAGTTTTTCGTCGGCGCAGTGGAACATATGCCGGAACGCGGGATTCACGAAATGGATCCGCGTCTCCTTGTCCACGAGCAGGATACCGTTCGGCGTATGCTGCAGAATAGCCTGCGCGTGCACCGCCGTCACTTCACTATCTGTCTCTTCCTTCACTTCATCCACTCCTCGCGCCGCTCAAACCCGTGACAAGGATTTACGTTCGGCGCCTTGCCGGCTCAATAATCCGCTCTTTAAAGACTTTGACGGCTTCTTCCACGCTGGGGGTTGTGAACGGCTCATCATCTATCTGCCAGTTCACGCCTTTTCCGCATCGGTCCATGCAAAACGACCCCTTGAGTTCCACCTTGTCATCGAGATGGTGTTCCTTAAGCAGGTCGTTAAAACGCATGATGACGTTTCGCGCACCCTTGATATGGCACGAACTGCCCACGCATACGGTAACTGTGACCATACGCCCCTTGCTCATTATCCTGAAGCCTTTTCTTGTTCCTGATGACCGGCAACCATCTGTTCGGCCGCTTTCTGCCGCTTGGTTCGACTTGCGGTTTCTTCGTTGCCGAACACCAGCGCCCTTGTGGGGCATGACACAATACAGGCCGGTTCCTGTCCCTGCTCGAGCCGTTCAACACACAAATCGCACTTGAGCACTCCTTTCCCTGCCGCATTCATGGTGATCACGCCGAACGGGCACGCCTGAATACACATCCTGCACCCGATGCATCGCTTTGCGTCAACCAACACCGGCTCGTTCGGGTTCTGGCGGTATATGGCGCCGGTCGGACATATAAGCACACAGACCGCGTCTTCACAATGGTTGCAGTGGATAGGAACTGTCCGGTTCCGGCAGGCCATGACAGCCATCCTGGGGCTTGCTCTTTCCCCGGACTGCACAGCTGCGACCAGCTCCTTTGCCGAAGAATGCGCCACCGCACACGCAATCTCACATGACTTGCATCCTAAACATCGATCTATTCTGACAACAATCATGTTTTTCATTGGCGTCATCTTTATTCTCCGGGCTTAAGAGGCTGTTCATACATCAAAGGTTTGAGCTTTAACGCTTTCCTCTTGCCATCAATATGCCTGAGCATCAGGTGAGCGGCTTTAACCGGATCTTTTTCAAAAGCCCATTTTCCGCCCACTTCCTGCTCAATTTCATCAGTCAGGTACTTGTGCAGATTTTTGCTTCCCATCATCGGCAAGGGATGACCGATCATGGTAT
>JBDRSI010000317.1:0-9526 GCA_043825055.1 Verrucomicrobiota bacterium | reverse complement strand
GCAAATCCGCAGACGGCCCAAGATCGCCGCCGCCTTTTGCGAACCTAATTCGCCACACTGCCGTGAGAGAACATAATTGGGTTGCGGGCATAGCCCGCATTGGAAAGAGACGTATGAGTATTCATTCAACGGCGATCGTGAATCCCAAGGCCGAACTGGGTGCCAATGTCACTATTGGCCCTTTTTGCGTTATTGACGCGAACGTTAAGATCGGTGACAACACGCGTATTGGGCCGCACGTGACGATTCTTCCATTTACCACGATTGGGGCCGGATGCTCGATCCATGCCAACGTGGTCCTGGGCGACCTGCCGCAGGATTTGACCTTCAAGGATGCCGTCAGCTATGTCCGCCTCGGCGCCAACTGTACCATCCGCGAGGGGGTTACGATTCACCGGGGCACCAAGCCGGAGACGGAAACGGTGGCGGGCGAGGGCTGTTACCTGATGGCGAACAGTCACCTGGCCCACAATGTCAAGCTGGGCGATTATGTGGTGTTGGTCAACGGGGCGTTGCTGGCCGGCTACGTCGAGGTGGGTGATCGCGCGTTCATCAGCGGCAATTGCATGGTTCATCAGTTCACCCGCATCGGGAAGTTGGCCATCCTGGCGGGCGGATCCGCATTTAACAAGGATGTGCCGCCATTCTGCAAGACGATAGGACTTGGGGCCAATATCGTCGTGGGATTGAATGTGATTGGCTTGAAGCGCGCCGGCTTCGGTGCGCCGGATCGGCTGGCCATCAAGCGGGCCTTTCACACCCTGTACCAGTCTGATTTGAATGTCAGTCAGGCCATGGCTAAAATTCGGGCCAAGTTATCAACCAAAGCGGTCCTGGAATTTTGCGAATTTGTCGAGCAGTCCAAACGCGGCATTTGCCGGTTTGGGGGCCAGACGGACGGAGGACAGACGACAGCCTGAAGAAGACGCCAGACGACGGACGCCAGATGCCAGTCCGGAGAAGAGGGACGACGGACGGCCTGCCCACCGTAGCCCCTGGGGCGAAGGCGGGACGACAGACATCTGAGGGCAGATGGCGGAGGGCAGACGACAGACGACGGACGGTCTATCATGCCATGGCGCTATGCGCCCATCTATCTTAAGCAAGTCGCCGAAGGCGACGCGTCGGATCAACCTTCCGTCCAGCGAAAGAAGACCGTGCCGACCCAACTGCTCAGATCGGAATTGGAGAGCTTGTCCAAGTCCGAACCGTTCACAAACCGGTAACCAATTCCGACGCCCAGTTCCAGGGTGCTGGTCAGGTTGAACTCCAGGTTGATATCCGGTTCGGCGATGAATAGGTTGGCGCTGTCGGAACCGGCGGTCGCGGCGCTATTGTTGACCCGTCCGCCGCCGACGAACCCGCTCAGGGAGCTGTGGAAAAGCTCGGTGCTGAAGAGCGTGTAATCGGCGTGCGCGCCTACATACCAGATGTCAAAGGCTTTGAGCTTCAAGGCGTCGGAATCGGTATTGACACTGTTGACGAGCGTATAACCGCCCACGCCCAGATATAGCTCGCGGCCGACCGACGTTCCCAGAATGCCGCCGGCCAGTTCCGTGGTTTGGCTTTTTATGGGCGTAATTTTCAGTTCCGGCCGAATAAAGAAGCCCCAGTCAGCTTCTTCATCATTAACCAACGCCTGCACCGACGCCGCCGTTGCCGTCGTTGCCGCCAAAGCTATCAGGCATAATCCGGTCATGATCGTCTTCATAGAGGCCCTCCTATGATGATTGATAATTTCTGATTTCTGATTTCGGATTGCGAACTTCCGCCTTTTTATATCAAAAAGCTAATCATAAGACTATTGATTTAACTTTCTTGTTGGTTTTCACAGCATGGGCATTAACAGGTAGCAGAAATTTTCCAGCAGGCGATGAGACGTGGGGCGTGTTTGCCAAGTGGTTAGGTTCAGCTCATCGCTATGGGCCTGATCGTTCAACACGATCTGTTTCAGGGCGCTGATGTAGCCGGGGTCGTATACGATCAGATTGCTTTCGTAATTCAACCGCAAACTGCGCACATCCAGGTTGGCACTGCCGACCATGGCCAGCGTGTCGTCCACGATCAGGGCCTTGGCATGCATGAAGGGAGCGTGCCGCTGGTAAATCCGTCCGCCGGCCTTCAGGACATCCTCGTACAAAGATTGTCCCGCCAGTCCCGCATACAGGTGGTTATTCGTATGTGGGACAATCAGCCGGACATCCACCCCGCGCCGGGCGGCGGAACACAGCGCCTGGAGAATGTCGCGTGTAGGCACAAAGTAGGGAGTTACCACGAACAGTTGCCGTCGGGCCGCTACCAGGCATTCGAAAAATACCTGGGAGATCACTTCCATCCCGTCCGGCGTCGGGCCGCTATTGGCCACACGGACCATGGCCGGACCCACTGACGGCAGATGCGGGAAATGCGCTTGCTGAAGCAAAACATCGGGGTCGTCGTCGGTCATGAAATACCAGTCGCGCAGGAAGGAAAACTGGAGTTCCTGGACGATCGGACCACGGACGGCGACGTGATAATCGCGAATGGCCGGCGCGCCCGGCCGGGACAGGTTTTCCTGCCGCAGATTGATGCCGCCCATGAACGCCATCTCGCCATCCACCACCATGATCTTACGGTGGTTGCGGAGGTTGAACTGAACCAGGCGCTTCAACAGGTTGGCCTGGGTCCAGCCGACAATCTGCATGTTCGGTACGTGGCGATATCTCAGGAAGAGCGGGCTGAGAACCGCACCCATTGAGCCGAAGCTGTCGAACATAAACCGCACTCTCACGCCTTGCCGGGCCTTTTCCGCAAGCAGGTCGAGAAACTCGCGGCCAATGGCGTCGTTCCAGACGATGAAGGTTTGCAGGTGGATATGGTGCCGCGCATGGCGGATGGCATCCAGCATCTGGGGGTAGGCGGCGTCGCCATCCACCAGCGGTTCAATCGCGTTGCCGCCCAGGAGCGGATAATCAGAAAGGATGGGGCTCAAAGTGTTGTTCAGGGATTGCGCGGCCGGGTCGGTCGGTTCGGTCGCCAGGGACTCGTGGACGGCGCGCCAGTAAACCAGCGGCAGGGATTCGCTCTCACGCAACAAGCGCTCGGTCAGGAACTCATTGTCCGCCCGTTGTTTATGCCAGGCTTTGCGCGGCACGCGGTTGATGCCAAAGAGCAGGTACAGGAGCGGACCAATCAGCGGGAACGACCAGGCAACGAATATCCAGAGCAGGGCTGAAGTAGCCTCACGGCGGGTATTCAAACAGCTATAAACAACCAGCAGGAACACAGTGATGTGCAGGACGGCATCCACACCGATCCAAAACCAGGGCGGCTCGGTTGCCAGCAAATTATAAATGAAAACACTCATGATTTTGTATGGCTCATGTGATGCCGCAAGGCCGCCACGAGCGCTTTCAAATCGGCCGGCCACGGCGCGGTAAAGGTCAGCGGCTTGCCCGTGACCGGATGTGTGAAGGCAAGCGTTTCGGCATGGAGCATCTGCCGCCCAACGGGCATCGGCAGGGAACGGGCCGAGCGGGCCCCATATTGCGCGTCACCCACTACGGGAAAGCCGCGGTGCGCCATGTGGACCCGGATCTGGTGGGTGCGGCCGGTTTCCAAACGAATCCGGACCAGGGAAATATCCCCGAAGCGTTCGCTGAGTTCGTAATGCGTGACCGCCGCTCGGCCGGTTTTGGGCTGGGCCGACATTTTCTTGCGGTCCGCGCGATGGCGGCCGATCAGGGTTTCAATGGTGCCCCGTGCCGGTATGGGAAAGCCCCAGACGAGGGCGACATAATTCTTGTGGATTGTTCGCTGTTTGAACTGGTTCATCAGGCCGGCTAACGCACGATCGCTCTTGGCCACCACCATGATCCCGCTGGTGTCGCGATCCAGGCGATGGACAATACCCGGTCGCTGTTCGCCGCCGATAGCAGCCAGACTTCCGCAATGATGAAGCAGAGCGTTGACCAGGGTTCCGGAGGAGTGGCCTGCGGCTGGATGCACCACCAGACCGGCGGGTTTGTTAATCACGAGCAGGTCGGCATCCTCGAACAGAATATCCAGTGGGATGGCTTCCGGGATCAGTGCGGTGGCAACCGGCGGGGGAATCACAAGATTAACGATATCTCCGGGGCAAATCTTGTGGTGCTCCTTGATCATCCGGCCGTTAACCGTCACGTGCCCGTCATGGATTAGGGCCTGAATTCGCGCGCGCGACAAGGCGAGTGCCTGGCAGGCGATTGCCTGGTGGGTCAGCCATATGTCCAACCGTGTCCCGGCCGCGTTGCCGGGGACGATGAAAACATGTGGCTTCGGAATGGATGATGGATGATGGTTAATGGTTGATGGTCAATCTGATTGTGTATTTATGGCATTCGACCTTTATTGTCCGACGTCTGTCGTTTGTTTTCTTCGGACTGGCGTCCGGTATCTGTCGTCCGGCGTCTTCTTCAGCCGGCAACAGGAACCAGATCAGGATGCCGGTCGCCAGCAGGATCAGGCTGAGCTCCTGCGCCACATTCATTCCTAGCCAGTGCAGGCGCTCGTCGCCGCGCCAGAATTCCAGCAGAAAACGGCCCAAAGGATAAAGGATCAGGTATAGGGCCAATACCCGTCCGCTTCGCGGCCGTTGGCGGTAATACCACAGCAGGATGCCATAGACCACCAGGCAGAAAACGGTTTCATAGAGCGGGGTGGGGTGCCGCTCCACGCCATCCACGAAAACGCACCACGGCCACGTCCCGGGTGTGCCGTAACAGCACCCGTTCAAAAAGCATCCGATCCGGCCAATGGCCTGACCCAGCGGCAGGGCCGTAATAACAAAATCCGCAAACGGCCGGAACGGCGCGCGCTTGATGCGGGCATAAATCACGGCCGCCAGGGCGGCGCCGATAAAACCGCCATAGTAAATCAGCCCGCCCTGGTCCACGCGGATGATCAGGCCAAAGTCTTCCATGAAGTAGTTGAAATTGGCCAGCACATATGCGATGCGTGCGCCGATGATCCCCGACACCATGACCCAGAATCCAAGATCCGAAACAAACGCGTAGGATCGGCCTTCCCGGCGGCCCAGCACGGAAAGGTGCGTGATGCATGCCAGAAACGCCGCGGCGATCATAACGCCGTACCAGTAGATCGGTCGGCCGAAGATAAAAAAACATACCGAAGACATGATTTTACCCTAAGTCGCAATATTCCAAATTCCAAGCTTCAAATACCAAGTGACAGGGGGTGCTGAAGACATTTGTTTTAGTGTTGGTTCCATTTTCAAGCCGTCGCCGTTCCAGCGATGGCTGGTTCGTGTCTGTTTATAATGCAAGCTGAACGGAAAAGCGAGTGCTTTTAGGCATCTTCTGAATACCGATATGCGTCGGCCTGTTCAGAATGGCTGATCGGAGTTGACACATCCATTTAAAAAAGGGACACTCACGGCTGGCAAACGGTGCATTTTCATTGCCTCAATAATGCAGATAGGAACACAGGATGATAGAACGGAGAATAGGCAGGGGTATTGTGGTTTGGATCTGGCTGGGGCTGACTTCTCTGGCGTTGGGCATTGAATTTATCCAAACCAACCAATGGACGTTGGCAACCAACGAAACGCTATCCGCGGAGCTCTGGCTTTCGGCCGGACGCATTACGCTGGCGGGCCAGGCGCATGACGATTTATTCCTGTTGGGGGCGTCCGATACGATGAAGTCGGATGGGACCAACGGCGTCGTTACGCTTGCGGGCGAGTGTCGGAATGATGTCTGGGCCCTGGGTAATATCGTCGAACTGAGCGGTAAGGTTCGGGATCACGCGCGCTTCCTGGCCCGGACGGTGACTATCAGCGGCTCCATTGCGCGGGGCGCTTTGCTGATGGGGTCGGCCGTGCATTTGACCAAGACTTCGCAACTGGATGGCGATGCGTGGCTGATGGGCGAAAATCTCGTTGCGGAGGGAACCGTCCAGGGCCAGTTAACATTATTGGGACAGAACGTGACCCTGGCGGGCACGTTCGCCACCAACGTTCATGTGATGGCCAAAGATATTGTGGTCCTGCCGGGAACCAGGATCAATGGAAATCTGGTGTATCGCTCGGCAACAGAATTGATTCTTGACAAAGACGTCAAGCTGGGCGGCCAGCTGATCCGGGAACCCATGCCGGCCTCCTCGTCGGGAGGGCTTTTCTCTCCCTTACAATCGGTGGTTGTTCAACTCTGGCTTTTTGCCGCGGCCCTGGTGGTCGGTGCAATCTTTTTCTGGTTGTTTCCGCAGGTTGGCCAGCAGGCGGTGGCGCACCTTGCGACCTCGTTCTGGAAATGTCTGTTGGTCGGTTTCTTTGTCCTGGCGCTGAGTCCTATGGTCTGTCTGCTGGCGGCCATTTCCCTGGTGGGCTTGCCGTTCAGTCTGCTGGTTATGACGGCCCTGGGGATGCTGATGTATTTAAGCAAGCTGGTGGTGGCCGTATATATTGGACGCCTCGGTCTGTTAGGGCGCCGGAACGCCCGTTTTGTCTGGGCGTTTTTCATGGGCTTATTGTTCCTCTATATTGGTGCCAGCGCCGGTGTGGTGGGCATTATCGTTTGGTTCCTGATTGTCTGTGCGGGCACGGGTAGTCTGGTGCTCACGTTATGCGGCCACAAACTGCCGGCGGTCCTTACGCAGTCCAACCTTCCCGGGGGCTCGGTTTAAGACGATGCATAGGAATTTTGTAACACATATTCTGGATTCCCGTTTTCACGGGAATGACAGAATGGGTGCGCGTGCTTGTCATTCCCGACTTGATCGGGAATCCATGATTTTCTTTGTTGCCGCCTTTGGCGGCCTAACTTATCCGTCGTTACGGCTCATCCAGCCGCGTAAAGACTTCGGCTTTCAGGGTGGGACGGGTAAAAGAGTATAGTTCCCATTTCAACCACCGGTTGGGGTCCGGTCTGCCCGGGAGTGTCAAGGCGGATACCTGGATATGAATGGGGCCATTCGTGGATTGCAGACCGGTCAGGAGCGTCTCCGTTGGAATAATGCGGCTTGCGCTCAGCGTCTGCGGAATCGCAAAGCGCAAGGCCTGCGTGTCCCGCGCCGCCTGCTCCAGCTTGAGCGTGGTCATCTGTGTTTCCAACGCTGCGGTGGCGATCAGGACGATTACGATCAGGGCAACCAGCGCTTCAATCAATGTGAATCCCTGGTTCATGTGGGGGTGGCGGAAAGGGACTTGCGTTTTACAGGTCGGAGCTGGAAATGTCCCCGGCCGTTCCCGTGCCGCCCGGTTCGCCATCACTGCCATAGGAGATGACTTCGAACGTCTCGTTGCTGCGTCCCGGCGCAAGGTATAAATAATCGCGGTTCCACGGATCTTTAGGGAGCTTGCGGCTGTCCAGGTAGCCATCCTCCGGATATTTATCGGGGATGGGCGCAATGGCCGGTTTGATGCACAGTGCGTTCAGGCCCTGTTGCTGGGTCGGAACCTGGTTCTGCTCCATGCGGTAGAGCTGAAGGGCGCCCTTGAAGTTTTTAATCTGGAGGGTGGCCGCCGTGACTTTGGCCTCTCCCGGATGCCGAAGCACGCCAACCCCGACGATCCCCGCCAGGATCGAGATGATCAGTACCACCACCAGAATTTCAATTAACGTGAAAGCGCTGTTTGTGCGTGTCATATGACTTGGCCCCTTCATGCCTGGCATGGAATCATTTTTCCAATACGCACACTATAGCGCGCCGGCTGGATTCTGTCATTACCAATATGACGCATTACAGCGGGGGCGGACGCCTGCCATGCATGGGCCGGCGTTTCTGCATCCGTTGCATGATCTGATCCAGCTTCTGTTGTTGCTCGGAGAGCAGGTGCGGTTTCATTTTGTCCTCCGCCTGCTGGAAGATTGCCTGGACTTCCGGCTGATGCCGCTCGCGCACGTCGGACAGCGCCTTAAGCTGGGCATCCACAATGCGCTCGATTTCGATTTGCTGGGGCTTGGTGAGTTGAAGCTGGCGGGTCAGGTGGCGCATCATCATCCGGCGCTGGGCAACCGGCCGGTTCTGCATGACCTGCGCTAACCGATGCTTGTGGGCAAGACGACTGCCGGCCATGCCGAGCACCAGCCCAAGCATAAAAACCAGTCCGTAACGGAGTATGACTTTCCATCGTTGCATGATTGCCTCCTGTTTTCAAAATTAAGTTTACATCTCTACCAGCATCATATTAACGGTCCAACCGGCCGGATCATCCAGAAACAACCCGGCCAAAACAGCGTCCGCGTTCAGGTCGTTGAACGCATACCAGCCGATACCGATCGCCAGGCAGGCGGCGACAGCGGACGCCCAGGACCACACTGTCGCGGACTCATAGACCCTGCCGGGGGAAGGCGCCTCCAGCGGGCCGATTTGGCGGATTTCTGCCATGACTCCGTCCTGCCAGTCCGCTCCGCCGGTGATGACCGGTCCGCCGGTGATGACCGGTCCGCCGGCAAAGGGCTCGGACGCCTTCCCGGCATTCCACAATGCGCGTTCGATGCGCTCCGCGGTTTTATTGGGGTTCACGGCGTGGCTCCTCCTCGTGTTTTAGTAATTTTCCGATGATCCGCCGCATCCGCTGGCGCGCCCGATAGGCGCGTACCTTGACATTAATTGGGCTCCATGCCAGTAATCGGGCGACTTCCCGCACCGGCCGCTCCTCTAAGTGGAGGAGGGTCATCAGCGTCCGATCCTCAGCGCTTAATCGCTCGAGCGCGTAAGCCAATAATTCGTGCGTTGCCTGCCGGGATGTCTGCCGGTCAAATAGTTCCTGGGACTTCGTTCAGCCGGCCTGGTCCAGCCAGGTCTGCGTTTCGTTCGACAGATCGTTGAGCACACAACAGACCGGCTGGCGACTTGCCCGGCGCCAGAATGTAAAACACTGCCGCACGGCAATGCCGGCCAGCCAGTGCCGGAACTCGGCTGTGCCCCGGTAGGTCGGCAGGGCCTTATAGGCTTCGACAAAAATATCATGCGCCAGCTCCTCGGCACGGTTTGGTGGGACATGCTTGAGCACGATGGCAAATACCCATGCCCGGTAACGGGTCAGCAGGTCGGCAAAGGCATTGATATCCCCGCTCCGGACGCGATCAATGATTGCCCGGTCACCCTCCTTCGCCAGGAAGCCCTCGGGCTTGCCACAGGAAGCAATGGCGTTCTTGGCTTCGGAGGGTTCCGCAAAAATGCCCTGCGGTTTGCCGCGGCGAGCTTCACTGCCGGCCGCGCCTTCACTGTTCATGGCATATCCCATTTAGGCATGGTTCAACGGTTCACGGTTGGGAAATTCGCTGGAAAAATCGGAAACCGTGGACCGCTGAACCTTAAACCATGCCAACATTTGCCCTGTTTATGGCGCGCGGTGACAATCAACTATTTGTCCATTTTGCCGCGTCCCTTTGCGAATCGCTTGTGCATAGTGCTGCGCGCATCAGCCCGTATCTTGTCCAAAGCGGCCTGCTGGTCGCTGGTCAGTACGGCGCGAATTTGGCCGGCGACTTTGGCGCGCAGGACGGCGGCTTCTTCGCCCGCCGCGGCGGCTTTCTTGCAAGCG